>NZ_JAEDCO010000006.1 GCF_016294135.1 Methanobrevibacter ruminantium | reverse complement strand
TTAAATTAGCATGATCATTAGATTCATCTATGCTATCTAAAAGATCAAAATCATTGAACTCTATAGATTCATCATCAAACATAGGTTTACTGGATTCCAATTCTTTTTTGAATTCTTCAAATTCCTTTTTAAAATCAATATATTCATTGTCGGGCATAATAATCAATAGTTATAAAAATAGAAAAAATTTAATCCATATCAGCAATTACTGAGAAAATAATGAAAAAATAAAATAATAAGAATAATATAAAAGATTTAATAAAATTAAAAACAATTATCTTCCAAGCTCTTGGTGAGCTTTTGCCAAGTGTCCTGCAGATATTGCTGCAATTAAGGACAATTCACCTGCCATAACAGTTGAAATGACAATTTCAGCAAATTTGTTTACCTTACCTGATCCTGCACAATCGATTATCTGCAATCCTTCATTTGCAGTTTCAAGCCTTGTTCCACCACCAATGGTAGCGATAGGCAAATCAGGCATGTTTACAGAGAAGTATAAGTCTCCATCCCTATCCTCTGCAGTTGTAATTCCCAATGAACCTTCAACAACATGCGCTTCATCCTGACCGGTAGCTAAGAATATCGCCCCAATCATGTTTGCAAAGTGAGCATTGAAAGCCATGCTGCCTGCTGCTGCGGAACCTACCAAGTTTTTAGCAGTGTTTACCTCTTCTATTGCCTTTGCAGTTGTCTTAAGCTTTGCCCTTACAATAGCTTCAGGGATTAAAATGTCTGCAACAACAGTTTTTCCTCTTCCTTCCACTATATTGATTGCTGCAGGTTTCTTATCTACACATAAATTTCCGCTTAAAGCCAAAGCATGAACTCCTAAATCCTCATGCAATTTAGCCAAGACCTTTTCAGTGGCAATGGTTACCATGTTCATGCCCATGCTGTCTCCAGTTGAGTAAACAAAACGAGGATAAACATAATTTCCTACAATGATGATTGGATCTATCTTAACCAATTTTCCATGGCTTGTTGTGGATTCTGCGATTTCCTTAAGCTCATCAAACTTATCTTCAAACCATTTCTTGACATTTACAGCCTCAACGATTGAATCGGTTTTGATAGCAGGAGCTCTTGTCATCTTATCGCCGATTACCCTTGCATTAGCCCCTCCAGCCGCAGTGATGGCTGAACAGCCCCTATTTACTGAAGCCAATAATGCACCTTCAGATGTAGCAAGTGGCACAAAGAAAGCATCTTTGGCATATTCTCCATTGACTTTTAAGGGACCTGCAACTCCAATAGGTATTTGCACTGTTCCTATAGGGTTTTCAATATTCTTTGCAAAAGCAAGTTCCATATCCAATGTATAGTCTGCTATCTTTTCAAGCTGGCAATTGGAATGTCTTTCTATAAATTCCCTTCTAATGTCTAAAGCTTCTGTAGCATTTTCAGTAAACTTGTCAATTTGATAAAGCTTCATTTCACCAGCCAATAACTTTTCAATGATTTCTTCTTTATCCATATTATCACCGAGAAAAATAGTTTTCCTATAAAAATAGAGTTTCTGTAAATTTTAATTTTTTAGATTTGTGTAATTTTGATAATTTAGAAAATAAAAAAAAGATGGAGAGATTATTCTCCACGAACTTCTTTAATAAATTCCACTATTTCAGAAGGTTTTGTAGCTACTTTTACACCAGCAGCTGCCAAAGCTTCCATTTTGCTTTTTGCAGTACCTGAGTTACCAGCAATGATAGCTCCTGCGTGACCCATTCTTTTTCCAGGTGGTGCAGAAAGACCTGCAATATAAGCTACAACAGGTTTTGTAATATTGTCCTTGATGTATTCAGCAGCAGCTTCTTCAGCACCTCCACCGATTTCACCAATCAATACGATTTCTTTTGTATCAGGGTCGTTTTCGAACATATCCAATACTTCAATGTATGGAGTACCGATAACAGGGTCTCCTCCAATACCTACACAAGTACTTTGTCCAATTCCTGCACGGGTCAATTGGCTTGCAATTTCGTAAGTCAATGTACCACTTCTGGAAATAACTCCAACATCACCTTCAGAGAAGATATGTGTAGGCATGATACCAAGTTTTCCCACTTTAGGGGAAATTACACCAGGAGTGTTTGGTCCAATAACAGTGACGCCTTTTGCTTTTGCATAAGCCATGATTCCCATAGTGTCATGAATAGGAATGTGTTCAGTGATTATAATAACCAAATCCAAATGATCAATGGATTCAAATGCAGCATCCTTTGCAAATGGTGCTGGTACGAATATGATTGATGCATTTACATCTACATTCTCCTTAGCTTCTTCAATAGAATCAAAAACAGGAACTCCGCAAACCTCTTGACCGCCTTTGCCTGGAGTTACTCCTGCTACAATCTTTGTATTGTATTTAATCATCTGTTCAGTATGGAATTGGCCTTGTTTTCCAGTAATTCCTTGTACTAAACATTTTGTATTTTCATTCAATATTATCATATGAACCACAATCGAAATTTTAAATAATTATTTCAAATTAATTAATTAAATTAAGTTTAAATTTAGATAATAATCTTAAAAATTATTAATATTATTATATATAGTTCTTAAATATTAAATAGTTAATCATTTATTTATTAAAAATATATAAAATTTGAAAATTTTAAAGAAACAGAAATAAGAAATAGAATGCAAAATGTAAAAAAATAATCTAAAAATAGAAATAAGAAATAGAAATAGCATAAAAATAAGAGAAAAATAAAAAATTAAAATTTTATATTATTCCGAAAAATGGTAAAAATAAAATTTAATTTAAAGCATTTCTCCATTATAATTACCTAATTTTTCTTGGTCTTCGTCAAAACTAGAACCGAATAAATCTCCAGTTTTAGTATCGTATTGACGGAAATTGCCATCACTATAGTTTATTTAGTAATAATATCCGCTACCCTCTTGAGCATTGTATTCAGCTCCTCCACCAGTAACACCGCTACCAGAACTGCTTGAACTAAGTTGAGAACCTGAACCCTTGCTGCTAACTGCAGAAGAATTGGATGTTGAGTTTTGAACAAAGTTTAATATTCCACCCTTATCGTTGGATTGGGATTGATCTGCTACAGAAACATCAGTAGAATTATCATAAGCTCCAGACGGGGCAAATGTGATTGCTAATCCTACTAAAATCAAACCGATTAGAACACCAACCAAGATTTTACCAATATCATTCACTTTATCACCTCTCTTAAAGTTATACAGTTCAATATATTCAATATAACCTTAAAGTTTACTAAATTAAGTTATAAAGATTCAAAAAATAAGAATAATAAAAAAAATAAAAATAATAAAAAAAATAAGAATAATAAAAAAAATAAGAATAATAAAAAAATAAGTAAAAAATTAGAAAAATTAGGAGAAATAAAATGAAAAATATAGGATAAAAAATAAGAAAAAATTTTAATAAAGAATAATCTAATTTATGATTAATTAAACTACTGCTTTATTAAAAATAATTAAAATAATAGTATCTAAAATCAATTAAGATGATACTTAACCTAAAATTCTAGTTTTGTTTTCAAATGGTATAGATAAATCTATCATATTTCCATTCATTAATGCAGTTACAGATACCAAGACACTTCCTGGAAGCACATTGCATGCAGTATGCCTCTTTACGAGATAAGTGTTTTTATTACCTAAAGCTGCTCCAACCATAGCACTTGCAACAACAGCAATCTGTTCCAATTCATTTACTGAAACAACCACAACAGGATCATCAGTGTCATCAATGGATACATACCCTACTCCTGGAATATCAGTTCTTGTACCTATCTTATCGCTGACTCCGGTGACTGATTTCATTCCACTTGCTGCTTCTATAGCAGAATTAGCCACATCAGCTACAAAAGATTCCCCTCCATAGGTGTCAAATGCCATTATGATTGCATCCTGAAAAGGACCTTCTTCCAGATTTGCTTCTGCATAGGATATGCCTTCTCCAGCATTATCAGGATCTTCAGAGATTCCTGCCACATCACCTAAATCTTCTGCATTGTTTCTTAATATTTCTACAATTCCTGCATTAACTGTTTCCAATAACTCATCTTCAACAAATGCAGTGATTACAACATCATCTCCTGTAACATTTGTTAAAGCTGCCTTTCTTGCTCCCAATTCGAAGAGTTTAGGAATGTCCTTTTCAATGTTTTCAACTAATGAATCGGAAACGGAAACATCATTGCTTGAAATATCTGCACCAATAGCTACAACTTTCATAATATCATTAATATCTTTAGCTTTTATAGTTAATATCTTTAATTATTTATTAAACATTGATAATTGTATAAAACAGGCTTGAAATCAATTAAGTATTTAATTAAATAAGTTAAATATATTAGTAAATAAAAATTAAAATCAAAAAATGATAAAAATTATGTTTTTAAAATGGGGTAAACAGCGTGTACAGTGAAACTAAAATAGCTATTCCAATTTTCCAAAAGAACAAGGAAGACATCTTGAAAGTTGCTAACGATTGCATAATAAAAGGTGCAGACATTCTTGAACTTAGAATAGATGGCATGGAAAATCCTAATCCTAAGATTGTAAAGGAAATCCTAGAAGAAATCAATTTCCCAACAATAGCAACCAATAGGACTGCTAAGGAAGGAGGATCCTTTAGAGGCAGTGAAGATGACAGGATAGCTATACTTAGAGAATGTTGTGATGTGGCTGATTATGTTGATGTAGAGCTTCAAACTGATAGAGAGCTTATTGAATCAATTACAGAAACTGGAGTAACATCCATCATTTCTTACCATAACTTCAAACAAACTCCTGATTTGGACATATTAATGGACATTGTAATTCAGGAAAAACAACTTGGAGACATTGCAAAGATAGCAGTTATGCCTAATACATTAGAGGATACATTGACAATTTTACCATTATTATCTCACTTCGATAACGTTGTAGCTATTTCCATGGGAGAATTGGGAAGCTATACAAGGGTTATTGCATCTAAATTCAATGCACCATTTACTTTTGCTGTAGTAAATGACAATACAGCACCTGGACAAATAGACATTGATACAATGAAATCATTGATGAATAGTGATTTAATCAATACTGATGATTTAAAGTAAATAATCATCTATTTTATTTTTTTTTTTTGAAATTGATTGATTTTAAAGATAATCCTTAATATATAAAATTTATACTGTTTTAAAAATAGAGGGAATTGAATAAAAACTATAAAATACTTGTTTTTTAAAAAAAATAAAAAAAGAATTAAGAGAATAAAATCTCTTAATTGATAACTAATTTTATATAAATTTCCAATTACTTAACAACTTTCAAAGTTTTAGTAACTGTTTTAGCACTGTAATATTTAGTTTGTGCAGGAGTAAGAACGATTTTATGTTTTCCTACTTTCTGCTTGATTTTCAAGCTAGCGATTCCTTTCTTATTGGTTTTAATTGTGTAGGTTTTATACTTTCTGCCAGTATAAACTCTCAATTTAACTTTTACTCCAGAAAGAACCTTTTTAGACTTGGTACTAGTTACCTTTACTTTAAAGTAGCCATATCTTTTGACTTTTAAAGCTGTAGGAGCCATTTTAATTGGAAATTTGCTGACTTTGATTTGGCTAATTACCTCTTTAGCTGTGTAACCTTTGTCAGCAGAGTTAACTACAACTTTATAAGTGCCTGGCTTAAATGTTATTTTAAATTGGACCAAACCGTTTGCATTAGTGGTTCCAGTTAAATTATAGTATCTGTTTTTTGAGATGAATACTTTTATATTAACTGAAGCACCATACATTAATGCCTTATTTTTGGTATTGGTTAATTTAATTTTGAAAACTTTGCCAGATTTGTAATAAGTGCTTACTTTAGGAGCACTGAACTGACCAGTAGTCTTTTTAACGGTAACATATCTTGTAATACTGCTTGAATTGTAATAATTATCAAACACAGTCATGATAACCTTATGTTTTCCTACTGTCAAACCAGTGCTGAACCTTGCTACACCTTTAGAATCTGTTTTAACCAAAAAGTTGCTTACCTTTTTGGAACTTGTGTAAACCTGCAATAAAATGTATACATTAGGTAAAGTTTTTCCAGTTTTCTTATCTTTTGCAGTAACAATTACAGTAGTGCCAGAACCATATAATATAGTCCTATCACTTGCAGTTAAAACCGCTTGCTTTTTATTTATGACTAAACTGGAATTTGCAGAAGCAGAATAAATACTGGAATCATCAGTTGAAACAGTTAAAGGATAATTTCCACCACCTAAATTAACGGATATTCTTGCTGTTCCATTCTCATCGGTAATCATAGTGTAAGTATTGTATTGACCATCAATTTTTACTTTCAATTGAATTTTAACACTTTTCAATCCAATTCCGGTATTCTTGTTTACCACTTTTACAGTGAAATTCTTTGCATCTCCAGCAAGAGTTTCAAATGGATCAGGCAAAATGTTTACATAAACCTTATTTACAGTAATTTCATGGATATCATTCACCACTAAACCATTTCCACCAGCAAATGTAAGATTATAAGTTCCTTCTGCTAAAGGAACAGTTGACCAACTACTATTAATCATGGTTAAATCTGTGTTATTGATTCTAATATAACCATCTTCATCACTTAAATAAGTCTTTTGATTAGAGATAGTGATGTTGCCTATATGGCTATCCCACTTGACAGTAACATTTGTATTAGCTATAGGACCAGTTACAGTATCATTAAGTAAGAAAACGAACTGACCATCCTGATAATCTGCTGTTACATTTATAGGAACAATATTCGCTTCAATAATTCCATTTAATTTAATGGTCTTATTAGTTTCATTCAAAGTTTGATTCTTATAGATTACTGTTAAAACTGTATTGTTGAATTTTTCACTAGGGATAATGAAATTAATTGTATAATTACCATTTTCACCAGATAAGAAATCAGTAATGTCCAATGTTTCAGTTTTATTCTCTTCACCATTTTCATATTTAATTACTAATGCAATGTCACCTTCAGTGAAATTTAAAGTGGTTTCATTAGTAATATTCTTACCGTCATAGCTAATCACAGTAGTACGATTAACACTAATAGGAATGGACACATTATGAGTGTGATTATTTACATTTATAGTGTTATCAGAGATAATTGTATTCTTTACAATGAAACTAATTTCTTTTGTGGTTTCATTTAAAGTTCCATTTGCATAAATAATATTTAACTTAGCATCATTGAATGGAACATCCTTAACAAAACTAATTGTATAGTTACCTTCTTCTACAGAAAAATCAAAATCAGTGATTTCCACTGCTTCATAATCAGTTCCGTTATTATAAACCATTACTAAAGTAATGTTTTCTCTATAGAACTCTATTGCAGTGCCATCTTTGACTATAACTATAGGAATAGTTACATTTTTAGTATCAAAGTCTGCACTAACATCCCCATTGATGTAGGTTTTATTTCTTGATTCAATTGTAGTAGTGGAAACTGGAAGTGGATCAGTTGTTTCACCTGTTTCCGGATCATCAAGAGTTGGATCACCTCCCTCTGTCCCATCACCATCACCAGATAATATGTCATTACCCATATCATCAATTGCATCAATATCATTAATTTCTGTAGCTTGAGCAATGCTTGCATCATCGCTTGCAGCAGAAACTGCACTCATGCTCAATAACAAGAACAATGATATCAATGAAATCAAAAGGATATGTGATTTCTTAAATTTCATAAATTTTGTATCCTCCTTAAATATTTTCAGTCAAATACATAAATTCTTATAATATTGAATTAATTCATATATTTCAAATTTTTTCATATAAATTTCTTATATCATATAATTAAGTGATTTTAAATTTTGGGTTTTAGTCCATAATTTTCACTTATAATTAATACATTATTAATATTTTTATAATAATATATATCATTTTTGCTTTAATATATATATAAATTAAACTTAAGTCGCTTAATATTCCAAAATGAAAAATAGTTTTAAAAAATACATACTATTATAAGAAATAAAGCTAAAAGTATATTATGAAAATTACCTTTAAAACTTAAATTAATAGGTGCAAAAATGAAAGAATTCAAACTTAAATCTCCATATAAGCCACTTGGTGACCAGCCACAGGCCATTGAATCCCTTGTAAACGGCATTAAGAAGGGATATCATGAACAGACATTATTAGGTGTTACAGGTTCTGGAAAGACATATACAATGGCTAACATCATTGAAAAGGTGCAAAAGCCAACATTGATCATATCTCACAACAAGACATTGGCTGCACAATTATACGAAGAATTCAAGGTGTTTTTCCCAGACAATGCTGTAGAATACTTTGTCAGTTATTATGACTACTATCAACCTGAAGCTTATGTGCCAAGAACAGACACTTTCATTGACAAAGAGGCATCAATCAATGAAGAGATAGACATAATGAGGCATTCAGCTACACAATCACTTTTATCTAGAGATGATGTGATTGTTGTGAGCAGTGTAAGCTGCATCTATGGTATCGGTTCACCTGAAGATTATGGGGAGTTTGCATTTTCCATCGCTGTAGGAGATATCTACGACCGCAGTGACATTTTAAGAAAACTTATTTTCATGCAATATGAGAGAAATGACATTGCATTTGAAAGAGGTCAATTCAGGGTAAGGGGAGATGTTATTGAAATCAATCCGGTTCATGGTACACCTCCAATAAGAATTGAGCTTTTTGGTGATGAAATAGATGCCATTAGCTTGATAAACCCTGTAACAGGCAAAAAGGAAGAGCCTCTTCAAAGGTATATGATATTTCCAGCAAAGCACTTCGTAGTAGGTGCTGACAGAATGGATCAAGCTTTAAAGGACATCAATGATGAGCTTGAAAGCCGACTTAGAGAGTTGAATCTCAATGGAAAATATGTTGAAGCCCAAAGATTGGAGCAAAGAACCCGTTTTGATATAGAAATGCTTCAGGAAATGGGTTACTGCCCTGGAATTGAAAACTATTCCCTGCATTTATCAGGAAGGAATTGGGGAGATATGCCTTATTCATTGCTTAAGTACTTCCCAGATGATTACTTGACTATCATTGATGAATCCCACGTAACAGTTCCACAGATTAGGGGAATGTACAATGGTGACAGGTCAAGAAAGGAAACCCTTGTTCAATATGGATTCAGATTGCCTTCTGCAAAGGAAAACAGACCACTTAGATTTGATGAGTTTGAAGCCATTCAAAATCAGGTTCTTTATGTATCAGCTACTCCAGGACCTTATGAAATGTCAAGAAGCCAAAACATCGTAGAGCAAATTATTAGGCCAACAGGTCTTGTAGACCCTAAAATCACAATCAGGTCAGTTCAAGGCCAAGTTGAGGATTTGCTTAAGGAAGTTAGAAAGAAAGTGGCAAAAGACCAAAGGATTCTTGTTACAACACTTACCAAGAGAATGGCTGAAGACTTGACAGATTACTATGCCAGAATAGGAATCAAGGTAAGATATCTTCACTCAGAGATTGATACATTGGAGAGAGTGGAAATCATCGACGATTTAAGGCGTGGGGAGTTTGACGTTCTTGTAGGTGTAAACTTGCTCAGAGAAGGGCTTGACCTACCTGAAGTTGGACTTGTAGCTATTTTAGATGCAGATAAGGAAGGATTCCTAAGGTCCGAAACATCCCTTATACAAACAATAGGAAGAGCTGCAAGAAATGTTGATGGGGAAGTTCTCATGTATGTTGATGACATGACAGATTCAGTTAAGAATGCTGTTGACATCACTAACAAGAGAAGAAAGCTTCAAATGGCATACAATGAAAAGTATAACATCACTCCTCAGTCAACATACAGGACTCTTAAGGACAAGAAGATGTCAACCAAGAAGACTCCTTCAAGAGATGACCTTAAGGGCATGCCTAAGGATGAGCTTAAATTATTGATCAAGGACTTAGAGGCAGAAATGAAAGAGGCAGCTAATGATTTAGATTTCGAAAGAGCAGCTGTTTTAAGAGATCAAATTGTTGCCTTAAAGAGTATTAAAAAGTTCTAAAATAGTCTTCTAAATAGTCGATAATTTAATAAAAATAGTCTAAAAAAAGAGATTATAAAATTTAATCTAAAAATTTAAAAATAAAAAAAAGAGTTGTAGGAAGATCCTACGACTTATTTTTCTTCTTTTTCTTCTTTTTCTAACGCTTCTATGACAGTATGTCTAAATACTAGAACAGCATCGTCTTCTGGGTTTAATGCCAATGCATTATCCAAGCATTTCAAAGCATCTGCATTTTGGTTCAATTGACTTAAAACCATTCCTTTGTATTTCCAATAGACCGGATTGTGAGGGTCTGCATTCACTGCCTTATCAAAGCATGAATCCGCTTCATTGAAACGATTTACAGCAAACAATGTCATTCCCTTTAAGAACCAGGTTTTCTCATTTTCAAAGTCAAGTTCCAATGATCTGTCAAAACATTCAATAGCTTCATCTGTTTGACCTAAAAGACCTAAAGTACTTGCTTTCATATTCCAAGCTTCAGGACGTCTTTTATCTGCCTTTAATGCAGCTTGATAAGCATCTAATGCTTCTTCATACTTGTTTTCTTTTCTTAATTGATTTCCTTTTTCCATCAATTCATCGAATTCCATAGAATCACCAGGATAAGAATAATTTATAAAAATATTAAACTAAAATTTATTATTTTTACTTATTTTAAAATATGTTAACATGTGTTAATAAAATTTATCATAACGGCGTAATATTTTAAAAAAAATAGTAAAAAGGAGCAAGATAATTGAAAAAACTTAAAAAAAGAATATGAAAAGAAGTAATTTATTCCTTTGGAATTAAGATACGACCTCTTACAGGAGGTTCAGACATTGTAACAAACTTATAAACATCCTTATTGATTTGATGCTGATAATAAATTATGTCAATCATATCATCCGTTACTTCATTTACTTTAATGAACTTCCTAAGTCTTGGGTCTTCAAAAGGATTTTCGATTTCTATTTCATCTCCAGGACTGTAATTGTTTTCCAAGTGATTATCCAATATTTCTTGAGCGGAAATCATCTTATCCCTTATTTCCTCTCCTTTCAATTCACCTAATAGGAATTTCTGGTCTAAATCGAATGTTAAATATTCATATTGATCATTAAACTTTAAATTACTTCCTGTTTTCATAGTCATGTTATCACTCATTATTCAATTAAATATTTATTTCCAAAGTTTATATATTTTTAGAATTTTAAAAAAACTGATAATTTTTACATATGTATTATCATATTGGTTAAATATAAATCTATAAATAAATAGATTATAGATAAGGAGGATTAAAAATGAGAAAAGGTGGAAGATTGTTTGGAGGAAAATCATTATTTAGGTTCATTCCCAGAGCAGTGAATGTTGGAGAGCCTAGAGCGGATGGCAAAAAATGCATATTATGCAAAAAATGTGAAAAGGCATGTGCAACCCATGCAATTCATGTAGATAAGGAAAATAGAAAATGGTATATTTATCCTGGAAACTGCATTAAATGTTATCGTTGCATTAACAGATGCCCTAAAAATGCTATAAAGATGTTTCCATAAAAATAGTATAATATAATAAAAAATAACTAAAAATATAATAAAATAATTAATAAAAAAATAATAATATAATAAAATAATTAATAAAAAAATAATAAATAAAAATTTAGAATAAATTAATTAAAACATAAATTAATTTATTCATAAGCACTTACAGAACGAGTTGCCCTTTTAAATTCATCAAACAAATGGTCTATCTCATCATCAGATCATGTATCAACTTGAGAAATGTTTAGAACCAATTCTTCAGACAATTTATCTAAACCTTTAATGATTGAATTTAACAATAAAAGCTTGTTTTTAAGCTCGTCCTCTACTTTAGTACTGTATTCAGTACTCAATTCAAGAATATTATATCCTGCATTCAATTGGCTGTAGAATGTTTCATGAGAATCATCAACAACTCTCTTGAATCTGGAATAAGTCAATTGAGGCGGAGCAAATCTCTTTTCAATTAACTCCAAAGTGCTTTTTTCCTTTTTAGGATATAATTCCTCTAACTCTTTAAACTGCTTTTTGTAAAATTGGAATGCTGGAACAACCCCATCTTCCATTTTAACTTCTGCAGATTTATCTTTTTGTTTTGCTTCTTTAGTTTCTTTTGTTTCAGATTTAACTTTAAATTCAGCTTCTTTAGTGGATATTTGTTCCCTATAATTATATAATGGCTCAGGTTCAGTGGCAACCATTATGGATCTGATTATGGATACGAAGTAGAAAAGAACTGCAGCTTCAAATGCAACAAATCTGACCTGTGAAAAGCCTATGCCTAAAATTCCAATTATCCAAGGAATCTCATAGAGAATTCCCTCTAGATACCAGGTTTTATTTGGTGCAGTTTTACCTTTATAGATCAAACCAAGACCATTGAATAATGGAATGAATGAAATTAAGACCCATAAGGAATTGATGATACCATCAATCTTTTCATCCAAGCTTGTTTCAATAACATTGGATTGATCCAAGTCCTTTTGAAGGGTATAATCTACCATAAAGCTTCTGACAATTGAAACCATTGATGCTAAAGTACCAAATATGAACATTGGAGTTGATACAGTAAGATTTGGCAAAGTCAACAATCCCAAAATAAGAGGCAATTCATAAATTATTCCCTCTGCAAACCATTGAGCATTTGCATATTTGTTTCCAATATAAACAAATCCTAAACCATTAAAGAATGGAATAAAGGATATCAATACCCATAAAGAGCTTGTAATCTTTTGAAAAATAGTACGTGTCATAACCTCCACCTACAAAATTCTTTCAAAATTGCTTTTTTAATTAAATATTTAATTAAATTTCAGTTTCTATTAGTTTCTAATGTATTTGTTAGGACATTCCCATATCCTAAAGTTACTATAATATTTTTAGTATATAATGTTTTGTATTTATTTTTCAAAAATGTATACTTTTTTTGAAATTTATAAAAAAATTAGGAAAAATTATGATTTTGAATTTATGATTTTAGATATATTTTGAATATTTTTGAAAATTTAAATAGATTTATAATGAATAAAACAATAATTTTAATTAGGAATTAGAATTTTTTAAATTCTTTGCTAAATAAAAATTATCAGAGGCAAAACATGAGCTTTTATCAAAACAGCAAGTTTAATTACTTTTTATCAATATTTATTATAATAGATTTAATCCTGATAACACTAACATTGATTTCAGATGTAGGGGCAAACCTATATTACAGCATAATTGTCTTTGATACAATTTTATGCATAATTCTATTTATTGACTTCTTAACTAGATATTTTGATAGCGATGACAAGAAGCATTTCTTAATCAAAAACTGGACAGAACTGATAGCTGCAATTCCATTTGATTTGATCATGCTGCCATTTGTCTTAAATAACTCTCTTTTAAGAGTCTTCAAGGTTTTGAAATTCATTAAGGTAATCGCTCTCTTTTCACAGTTTTTTGAAACAATTGACTTTTTCTTGAAAAAGACCCATTTGGATGAAATATTCGGCATTACCCTGCTTGTTGTACTTGCTTCAACACTTGGATTATATCTATTTGATCCAAGCATAAACAGCTTATTTGACAGCTTATGGTTTGTACTTTCAACAATTACAACCGTCGGTTATGGTGACATATTGCCTCAATCAGGTGCTGGAAAGATAATTGGACTCATAACATTGATTGTTGGAGTGTTGATATTCAGTACAGTTACAGGAGCTATCGTATCATATTTTGCAAGAAGAATATTGATGAATGAAGACTTCAACATTACAGAAAATGACGATAACATTGAACTTTTAAAAGAGACTTTAAGTTCAAACAAGAAAAATCTCAATGAAGTTCATAGCAAAGTCTATAAAATAGACAATGATCTTGAATCACTTAAAAAAGAGATAATTGAATTGAAAGGAATTAATAAAGAATTAAAAGAAGAGATTGAAACTTTAAATGAAAGCTTAAAGAATTAAAAAAACAAAAAACTATTTTTTAAAAGGAAAAAAGGATTATTTACTTATAATCCTTTACTGAATTTATCAGATTATCCATATTTGCAAAGAGTTCCTTTAGGTCCTCTTCTGATTTTTCATTGTCACTATCATGGATTATAAGCTCTTCTATAAGATTATTCATCTCATCATTGATTGATTCCATGATGCTGATTTTATCCTTAACGGTTTCATCCAATCTTTCACTGCATTCTGGAGCCATTTCAATAATGCTTGTAGCAGAATTGAATTGGTGATAAAATAACTTATGACAATTATCTATAACTGACATAAACCGATTATGGGCTAATTCTCCAGTTTCAAATCGTTTATTGATTAAGTCAGTAATATTCTCTTCTTTTTTATCAAAGGCTTGTTTTTGATTATCAATTTGAGCCTTATATGGCTTAAATTCAGGAATAATATCAACAACAGCATTTTCAACTGGCTTTGGACTGATATCTGGAGCAGGTGTGCTGACTACAGGTTGAGGTGATGGGCTAAATGAGAGATTATCCATTCTTTTTTCCTCAAAGTAAATCATTATTGTTCTTGCAATTGACAATATCCATCCTATCACAGCTATTGCAATGAAGAAATTTATAATTCCATCATTTATACTATATGTAACGAAATATAGAATCCAAAGGAATTCAAATAAGGCACCTTCTAAAACCCATCTTTGAACATTTCTTCTATACCCTACAATGATTAACCCTACACCGTTCAAGAACATGATTAGAGAAAACACTACCCAAAATGAGCTTGATATTTTCCTCATTGGTCTAAAACTACTGTCAATTTCTTTTTTATAGGTGAAAGAGACATATACTGTTCTTAAAAGGCATATGAACATGAATAATATTCCAAAACCTGCAAATGTAGTGGCAAGGTCATCGTTATAGGCAAATAAAAATTGTAAAAACCAAGGAAATTCATAGACTAAAGCTTCAATAATCCATTTAAAATTGGATTCTTTTGACCCCATATAAACAAAAGTCATTCCATTAATAAATGGAAACAATGAAAGCAGTATCAAAAAAGTTTTTTCTAAAGTGCTAAAAGCAGATTTTTCCATATGATTCCCCCTTAAAATAAATCATATAAGTATATGTTTTCAATTTATATAAAATTTTTCAAATAATAATTTGAATTATTTTATATTATGGCAAAGATTTATAAAAAATAAAAATTATTATAAGTTAAGAATAATTAAAAATATTATTATAAAACAATTAGCATATTATAACAGAATCAAGACTAAATAAAAATCAAATCAATAAACAATTATCAAGGTATTAAAATGTCAACAAAAGTTAACTCACCAGATGAACTTCCTAGAAAGCCTGGAATTTACATAATGAAGGACAAGAATGAGGAAATCATCTATGTGGGAAAGTCAAAATCTCTTAGAAGCAGAGTGAGATCCTATTTTCAAAAAAACCTTGATAGGCCTAAGACCCAAGTCTTGATGAGCCATTTCAACAGCCTCGAATACATTGTAACAAATACTGAAAAAGAGGCACTTATTTTAGAAGCTAATCTAATCAAAAAGCATAGGCCTAGATATAACATCAGCTTAAAGGATGATAAAAGGTACCCCTATGTAAAAATAACAGATGAGGATTTTCCAAAAATAGTCATTACAAGGGATATAGGCAAAAAAGGTTCATATTATGGTCCTTTTACAGATGTTACTGCAGTTCGCCAAACTGTCAAGTTCCTTAAGCAGCTCTTTAGAATAAGAACCTGCAAAAGAATGGACGGCCCTTGCTTGAACAGTCAGATTGACTTATGTTACGCTCCGTGTAACGGAAGCATTTCAAAAGAGGAATATCATGAGCATATCAAGAAGATAGACCTTTTCTTCCAAGGAAAGTACAATAAGATAATCAAGGACCTTGAATCAGAAATGAAAGAAGCTGCTAAAAATCAGGAGTTTGAAAAAGCAGCTGTCATTAGAGACCAAATCAGTTCCATTGAGGAAGTGATGAACAAGCAATTCGTTGAATTGAACAACGAGCTTGACCAAGACATCATTGCAATCTCATACACCACTCAAAATGCAGTTGTGGTGGTGATGAACATCAGAAACGGAAAGATCATTGGAAAGGACGATTTCCTTATGGACGGTTCACAGCACACAACCTCTGATGAAGTCATTTCAGCATTCATCAAGCAATTCTATGGAATAAACAGGCACATTCCTAAAGAAATTTTAATCGAAGAGGATATACATGATGACAAGCTTATTGAAGAATGGCTAAGCGACTTAAGGGGTAACAAGGTGTCTATAAAAGTCCCTCAGAAAGGAAATAAACTAAGATTAGTTAGAATGGCAAGTAAAAATGCAGATATCATAAAGAATCAAAAGCAAAAGATGGAAAACTCAATGATTGAGCTTAAGAAGTATCTCAAGCTTGAAAAGCTTCCAAGAGTGATTGAAGGTTACGACATCTCTAACATTTCAGGAAAATTGGCAGTTGGTTCCAAGGTTTCATTTTTAGATGGAAAGCCAAATAAGAAGCAATATAAGAAATTCAAGATGAACACTCCAGGACCTAACGATTTTGCCATGATGAAGGAACTTCTTGAGAGAAGATTGATGCCTCTTAAGGAACATTATGACAAGATTAGAATCAATGAGGAACACCTGAAAAAGAACGAAGCGGAAACTGAAAGAATCGTTCCATTAAAATTAGGAGAAGAGCCAAATCTTATCGTTATTGATGGTGGAAAAGGACAATTAGGCATGGCTGTTGATGTTTTGAAAGAATACAAACTTACACATATACCTATAATCGGTCTTGCGAAGGAATTTGAAGAAATTTATATTCCAAACAGCAGTTTCCCAATAAGAATCCCTCAAGACAATGAAGCATTGCATTTGCTTCAGCAAGTTAGGGACGAATCCCACAGATTCGCTGTTACATACCATAGGAAATTAAGGTCCAAAAAGATTGAGGAATCTCCATTGGATAATATTGTTGGTATAGGTAAAAAAAGAAAAATAGAGATTTTAAGACATTTTGGAGATTTAGAATCCATTAAAAATGCAAGCATCGATGAGATAAAAGAAGTTAATGGAATGAATGAAAAAGCAGCAAACAATGTTTATGAATATTTCCATAAGGAAACAAATGACTAAATTATCTTGAGATATAATCAAAGAATAGCTTTGCCAAGTTCTTATTAGTGAACATGACCTTATAAGAGACGCTATCACAGATTATATCCACTTTTTTCCGTCGATTCTGCAATCCATGATATCGTCTACGTCTATTTTCATATTCTCTTTTTCTTTGAAAAATATCTCTTTTTTAGTTAAAAAAGCATTAGTGCGAATTCTTTTTGATTCATCGTTTATTTGAAGCAGACATTTAAGGTCAAGGTTTAAGAACCAATCTGAATTCAAGAACCCATTTACAAGCTCTGGAGTGGTATGGAACTTATTGATTCCTTTCTTTTCCATAAACATGTTCAATAGGAACCTGTCTATATTGTTCTCCTTAATGATTATTTCAGCATCATTATGGGCTTTTAAGACTTCTTCAGATGGGTTCTTAACCATTAGATCATTATTTTTCTTCTAAATCTGCTAAACAACATGTCTTTATTATTTTATTTAATGATTATGAGTTGGGTCATCACAATCAGGGTCATCACATTCTTCAAAATCATAAAGCTCGAAAATAGCTTCCAATGGAAGTTCTACAGCATTTTCATGGAATGGATTGATTACAACACCATCAAAATCATCCTCTTCGGTTTCAGCGAGTAGCATTGCAAGGTCTTCAGCAGAAATGACTAATCCGAAAACGTCAAAATCCTCTTCTGCAGCTAATTTTTCAAGCTCATCATCATCAGTGTAAATTGGGAAGAGAACATTTCCATCCTCATCTTCAAGTTTCATGATTTCAAGGTCAATCTCTTCATCTAAAGCTATTTCCTCATCTGTTTTTCCTTCAAGAGCTTCAACATCTGAATTCAATTCAGCTGGAATGATGAAAGTAGCTTCCATAAATGCATCTACAAAAGCTTCCAATTGATCTTCATTCATTTCTTCAGGTCTGGTTTTCATGATTTCTTTAAGTTCCGGATTTTCAACTCTTTCATCCATAGTAATTCTCCATAAATTTGTTAAAAATTCTTAAAAATTTTAATTAAATAGCAAATTAATCAAATAATTAACAATTAATTATAGTTTATTGCTTATCATATAAATAAATACAATTAATTTTTCTAATTATTATTACATTCATAATCAATTGACTAAAATCCCTTTAACTATACTTTTATTAATCAATTTAACCATATTAATATATATGATACCTAAAACTCATCCACGTTACAAATCATTATTATTAAGAGATAAAGTAAAGAATGCCTTTAAGGAAGGATATTTGGCAGATTCTGGAATGATTGCCCATGGAAGAGGGGAAACATTCGATTACTTGATAGGAGAGAAAACTACAGAAACCGCTGAAAAGGCATGTGAAGCAGCTGTTGCAACCATATTGCTTGCTGAAAATCCTGTATTGTCAGTGAATGGAAATACAACTGCATTAGCTATTGATGAAATCATAGAGCTTGCAAAGGCAACAGATTCTAAAATTGAAATCAACCTGTTCTATAGAACTCCAGAAAGAGTTGAAATAATTACAAGAATGTTTAAGGAAAGAGGATGGGAAGACATTCTCGGCACAAATGATGATGAACTCTTGTATATAGACAACCTAAACAGCCCAAGAGCTACTGCAAGCAAAGAAGGAAGTTATATCGCAGATGTTATGATTGTTCCTCTTGAGGATGGAGATAGAGCAGAGGTATTGGTTCAAAACGGCAAGAAAATCATTTGCATAGACTTGAATCCTCTCTCAAGAACCGCCAAAATGTCAACCATAAGCATTGTAGACAATATTGTAAGGGCAGTTCCATTGATGACTCAAATAGCAAATGAATTTAAGGAATCCGGAAAGGCAGATGACAAGGAATTTTTAGAGAATATTGTTAATAATTTCTCCAATGAACAAAATCTTAAAGATTCTTTAGCATCCATTAAATTGAAATAATAAGAATTATTCTTTTAGATTAATTTATTTTTTATTACAAATTTAAGATAAACTTAATAACAATTAAAAATATAAATATACTTTTTAATAAGTAATATTTTTACAAAATAACGAATATATAAAAATAATATTTTAAATGGGATTATAATGAAAGTAATAGGCGTAACTGGTTTACAAGGTTCTGGAAAAAGTATTTTTTTCGACACTGCAATGGAAAAAGGTGCACTTGTAGTTAGTATGGGTGACATAATTAGAGAAAAGGCTGCAGAAAGAGGGGAAGATACAGGTACAACTGCTAAAACTTTAAGAGAAGAATTTGGACAATACATTGTGGCTGAATTAACTGTACAAAAAATAAAAGATCTTTTTGAAAAGGATAACATTATTAAAACCGTTTTGATTGATGGAATAAGAAGCCCATATGAAATTGAACTTTTTAAAGAAAACTTTGATAATTTCATATCAGTTTCAATTTATGCAAGTCCTCAAACCAGATTCAAAAGAATTTCTTTAAGAGGAAGAGAAGACGACACAACTAATTTTGATGAGTTTATGATAAGGGAAAACAGAGAATTAGGTTTCGGTATTGGTGATGTTGTATCAACTACCGATTATTTAATCGAAAATGAATGCTCTCTTGAAGAATTCAAAGAAAAAGTTGCTGAATTTATAGAAAAAGAAATGGATTAAATCCATTTTTATTTACTTTTCTTATTTTTTTATTTGCTATTTTTATAACTATTTTTACTATTTTAACTTATTTTTAAAAAAAAAGTATATAACTATTCTAATTTTTTAGGCTCATTTAATAACTTTGAGTCCAATTCATCTAGAATAATCTCTATTTTTGCAAATATTTCCTCTGGTGAATCATCTGCTGGAATTACATGCCAATTGTATAAAACAGGTTCGGCCTTTTGCCTTACCTTGACAAATGCCTCATAATTTTCAAACATCTCTTCCTTTTCATTTCTCTTCTGTACACGTTCCACGAGCTTTTCAGGAGAAACATCCAAATAGAAGAAATATTCAGAAACAGGAAGTGCAAAGCAAACGAGCTTGTACACAGGTAGGAAAATGGCTTTGTTCAAGTATGATACAGCTAATGTATACCTGACAAAAATAACTGTATCTGCCTTTCCATAATACTTGATGACAGACCTTATTGCATCTGCTCCATAACATAATGTGGCTATTATCTTATTGAGTTTACCTCCTCTTTCCAAAGCAGCTTTTGAATTTCTTCCAAAGATGTTGTCTGATGTTGGATGTGAACGAATGATGACTGTTCCTTCATTTTCATATTTCTCCCCAATAAGTCTAGCTTGCGTATCTTTACCAGAACCATCAAGCCCATCTATAGCAATAAACCTCTTCATTGAAACATCTCACAGACAATTAAAATAAATGAATATATGATTAATTAAAATATAGTTTATGATAATAATTATTAAAATTATCAATAATTATTTTAATTTAATTAATCATATTTTTAATCCTATTTTTTCTTGAAAATTAGAATTATATAACCCAATTAAGTAATATATTGATTATACATTATAAAGTTTTATAAAATTATTGAAATAGTGAAAAAATAGAAAAAACAGAGATATATAAAAAATAAGAAAAATGAAAAAAATAAAAATCTAACTATTATATAATAACATCACTGAAATATGAATCATCAGTAGCTCCAAGGAAAACAAGATCACCATTTTCCTCATAAACGAACATGCAGATAGGTTCTTCCACTGCCATTAAAGATGAACTGCTTGAAGTGCTTTGTTGAACCAAATAACCATCATGGCCATTAATGGTTTTCTTTTCATAGTCCATATCATCTAAAACATATTCAATTATCTCATCAGTTACATTATACTCATCATAATCTCCCACTAAGATATAAATAGCTTTTTGTTTTGAATCATCTTCAAAACCAGCAGAAGACATGTAGTAGTCAATACCAGAAGTGTTGCTTTTCTCATTGACCATTTTGTATTCTTCATTTTCATCAAATCCAGCAGGAATGCTGAAGTCAATTCCTCCAACAGTTATCTCTTGAGGTTCACTGTCGCCGCCACTTAAGAAACCTAAGTCAAAAGCAGATACAGAACCTGCTAAAACAACAGTTAAAATTGCCAAAATAGCTATAATTGCAATCCTATTAAATTTCATTGTATTTCCTCCTTAATTTAAATAACTAATAAACCATGGATTTATCAGATCATTAAATTAATTAATTTTAGATATGTAACATTATTAATAAATAATTTTTGATATTTTTTTAATAGCTAAAAAAGCTAAAAATAGAGCAGAATAGAGAAAATAGAGAAAAACAAGTTATAAAGAAAAGAAAAATAAGATCTTGAAGATTAAAAAAAGAAAAAAGATTAAAAAAATAATTTAAGTAATAATCAGATTACTTAATTATTTTAAAGATTTATATTGAAAATGCTTAATATGCTATTGAACAAACCATCTAAGGAAAATCCATCCATTATAAATCCATTGCCAGAAGATGAACTGTCCATATAATCGCTGATTTGCTCTTTGTAGGCATTTGCATCATCCTGCACAGATTGCACTTGTTCAATTGTTTGAGCAAGGTTTTCAATATCACTGTCAGATATGTTGATATTGTAGGTTGTACTGTAATCATTGATAATGTTTACAATGGTTGCATGATCAGTGATGTTTTCCTCACTAACCTTTTCCTTTACATCATCCACTAGTTTGGATAAGTCATCTGCACTGACATTTGAATTGTTCATGATGTCTGCTTGAGTAGCAATCTCTTGGTTTGCTGCCTCCTTAACATTATCTGGGATCTCTACATCAGTAGCTTCCTCATAACAATCCATAATACCTGCAAGAGCGGATTCACCAGTAGCACTCACTGGACTTGTCACATAGACATGTCCCCCTTGAATACCTGCAGACTTAAGTGCTGACATGTACATTTCAGGAGTGATTGTAGTGATTGAACTGTCCACATCTACAGTAATTTCCCCATTTTGGTTCAAGTCAAGAAGAGCAGAGGAAAAGATTTGGTTTGAATTGTAATATTTTCCTGAGAAACCACCGGAAATCTTGTTTACATCTCCAGCAGTGATTACTTTTGATTCTATGCTGTTTATATCTACATTAGTTTTGCTTGCAAAATAATCGTCAACCATAGATTTGTATTGTTGATTCATATATGCAGTTTCACCATAGGTTATTACAACTTGATTAGAACTGTCTGCAAATCCAGTTGGAATAACCGCGAATGCCATAAATATAGCAAGGCATATGGCTAGAATTCTTTTATTCATTTTATCACCTCTTATAAATTCATAATCTTATTTTGTTAAACTAGTATATAAATGTAATCTATTTTTTACATAATCGAAAGTTTTATAAGGAAACTGGCTGTTTTTTGTAAAAAAATTAGAATTTATGTAAAGTCTTTAGTGCATGAATTCATATGAAATAATGATTTAAAAATGTTCTTTTAAAGAAATGAATTATTTGATAAACCATTTTTCTAATCAATAACTTTTTAAGAAAAAGACACATAAATATTATCTAATCAAGAGAAAAAAATGTGAAAAAATGAAATGTTCTATAAGAAAAAAGGATTATTTGAAAATATATAATATGACCAATAATGCATCTCCATTAGGCAAGTTCAATTGTGGAGAGCTATGCAATTCCATCTGCTGCACTGTTGAAAATGGTGAAAGAAATGATGAATTGGCAGAAATGGTATTGTATTTGCTTCCTGGAGAAGAGGAAATGCTTGAAAACGAATCAGATTGGTTTGAGATGTTTTATGAAACAACTGATGAGATCGAATATCCAGACTCTTGGGATGGGGAAGTCTATTATATAAAATGCACCAATCCACCACACTGCAATAGAAGATTAAGGCCCATTCAATGTAGGTCTTTTCCTCTTAGCCCACATTTTGATAAGGAAAACAAGTTGCATTTGATTTATGATGTTGATGACATGACTTATCAATGTCCAATCATAGCTGAAAAAATGGATTTGGATGAGGATTTCCTAAAAAAGATATACAAGATGTGGGAAAGGTTAACCGAAGATAAATTGATCTTTGACCTTGTTAAAATGGATTCTCTAAAAAGAGAAAAGAATAAAATAGATTATAAGATTGTTTATTAGAAATAATTAAAAAAAAACAAATTATACTACTTTTTTAAAAAAAAAAATGGTAATTAATTACCATCTGTAATTGTAATAAGACGCATCATCAAAAGAATCATCAAAAGAGTCATCATAAGCGTCTGATTCATAATATGCATCATCATCGAAGTCATATTCATTGCTGTGATAAGGCCTATAATCCCTTTGGGTTATGGATGAAACCACATGAGAGACACTTGGCCCTTTTATGTGCAAATAGATCATATCATCTTCAGATGCAAAAACAAATGTTTTTACCTTATTCCTCTTATTGTAAAATCCGGTTATTCCAGAAATTGAGGTCTTATACAGTTTCTCATCATTCAACTTAAAGGAGCTGAATCCATCCATTACATTCTTATTGAAACTTGATGAATGTCTTTCCAGACTGATATTTACAAAATTCCTGCCCTTTTGAAAGTTCATGTAATTCAAGCGATTAACTTCATCCCATCCTTCATTAATCAGCTTGTATGAACTTGGGACATTGAATCCATATCCTCTCATATAGTAAGTTTCAAAACCTTTTGGCACATTCTCTTCTGCAGAAATGGAATCAATGATTATTATAGATGAGAAAAGAATCATGAAAACAAGTGAAATAGTTAATATGCTTTTTTTAAAACCTTTTGAAATAATATCACCCCAATACGTTATACTAATGGATAATTTTTGTTAAATATAAAGATTTGCAATTATTCCTTATCTACCAATCTTGCATCTGTTATATTATATGTGCCATTATTAACATGCCAATCTATATCTGCATCCAATATTTCAATTCTTTTTTTAAAGATAGGGCCATCAATAACTAATGTTTCAGCCTCTCCTCCTTCAAAAGCAAGATGGAGATATGTCTTTTCGCTGATTTTCTCAAGTTCTGCCAATGCCTCTTCATCAATGAGCCTGCCGAGCCATGATTCATCAAGACCCTCAGCAAAAACACCGCTGATGATAACCTTAAATCCGGAATCAATAACCAAATCCATATATTCCTTAGGATCCTTATGCCAATATGGTGAAATGGCTTCAATGCCAATCTCATCTGCCAATCTTTCAATTCTGGATTTTTGATAAGTGGAAAATAATGCACCTGTGTAGATAGCTTCAATTCCAAGGCTTTTCAATTGCTTAAATCCTTCCTTCAAATCTTCAAGCTCCTCTTCCTTTACCCCCGCAGTTTTGACTTCTATGATAGGAATTCCTATAGCTTCTGCCTGCAAATCGGTTAAATGGATATTCGGAACGTGAAACATGTATGACTCATCATTTTGGGACTTGATTGAAAGAAGATATTCTACATCATCCCCATTGTTTATAGCATAATTTAAAGCCATAACACTATCTTTTCCACCTGAAAATAAAACAGCAGATTTCATTATTTACACCAAATTTAGATTAATAAAAAATAGTATTAAATTTCAATTCTCTACACGATCTGCGTAATCGCCGTCTCCACCATAATTTAAATAATCGTAATCATAATCATCGGAATAATTATTGGAATCTTCAATAAAATCAGATAATCCATAACTATTTGATCTTTCCATAAATGAAGTCAATCCATTATCCGAGGAAGGCTCCGGGTCCAATTGGGCGAACATTCCAATAATAAAAAATATTATCAGTATCACTGCAAATGCTAAAAAGCATTTATTGAATGTTAATTTAGATAAAAAATCGTTACTTGATGATTTGGATGTATAATTTTTTGTGGTCTTTGGACTTGAACCAGTTGAGCTTTTGGTGCTTGAACTGGAAGGGCCTTTAGCGGTTGAAGTTGTTGAAGAAGAGGTGGAACTGGATTCAATGGCCTTAGAATCTACAGAACCTAGAGTCTTGGAAACAGAATTCTCATCAGAATCTATAGGAACAACAATACTTGAGTTGTCAGCTGATTTAATATTGTTTTCCACTTTGTAAAAGTCAAAACCGCAATTGGAACAATAACGATTATTATCATTATGTTGCTCAAAACCGCATTCCGGACAGAATTTAGACATATTATCCTCCTTTAAATAAACTAATTAACGTCTTCTTCTATTGCTTCTACTTCTAATTCTTTCTTTTTGGTCTTTTTTAAATCTTCTAGTGAATTTGGTTAAAGGTTCAACAAAGACTCCTGCAATAGCTACAGCTACTCCCACAAGCCCTGTAATGAACATTATAACATAAGTTGGAGCCAAATGATCTTCAAAATAATGTATTGTATCCTGTACAGGCCCTTCAATAGAGATTATGTTGTAATTGCTTTCATTTAAATAATCCCTGACCTCTTCCACATCATTGGAATTTACATGAACTTGTATATGGACGAAAGCGAATTCAGAGCCTACTCCAGCCCTATTGCTTAGCCAATTTACAAGAGAACCTAATGTGGTGGTTGAACTTGCAGGATTTTTTAAGTCTACAGTAACTGAATTGTTGGTTACCTTAAAGGATTCAATCTCAGAATCGCTTCTTAAATGATTCTCCACATAAATCTTTGTGCTGTTCTTGATGAACCCTGTTTTCAACTCAAATCCGTTTGTAGAAACTGAATTAACTCCATTTAAATTGCTAATCTTATTTGTTACATCACTGATGTTTGAAGTTGATGGAATGTTTAGATAAATCACTTCACTATCCAATGTAAAAAGTCCTTGAACATTACCTATAATATACGGGCTTTCTTCGTAAATAGGGTCAATGAAGAAGTATCCTCCGATAGCGCCAAGAACAAATCCTATTAAGATTATGGATACGATTTCCTTTCTACCAACATATGGAGATAGAATACCCATGGAAAAGGCAAATACCATAATTATAATGAATAGGATTACAAATATTATTCCAGTAATTAAATCCATCATAATCAACTCTTTTAACAATTTTAAATATAAATTTATCTTAATTCAGTTTTTAGAGAGTTAAATAAATTTATAAATCAATATTACATTAAATAAGTCCTAATTTTTAAAATAAAAACAAATTAATAAATTTATTTAAGTTTTAAAACAATTTTATAATAAATATTTTAAAATTAAGAATTATTATTCTAATATTATATATAAAAAACTTAATTTATATATTTTATGAAAAGAGAATTTTCTGTTAAAAAAGCATTATGAAACGGTGAAGTATTAAATCAATCTCTTTACTTCAATCACATTTGAATTCTCGTCCCATTTTACTGCAATCCTATTAAACCCTTTAGATAAATGAATGTTTTCATTTAATCCATTATAATCAAAATACCTTGTGATTTCTTGTGAATTGTCAGATAAGTTCAAATTTATCAAAGCCAATCCATTTTTGCCGTCATTATACAGTCTGATATCCACATTTCGATTAAAGTCAACCAATACAGTTCTTTTAGACCCCTTTCCAGAGGCATAGCAAAAGTCAATTGCATCAGTTATTTTAGACAGTTCGCTTTTGGAATTGATTGAATCCAATATATCATTGGAATAATCCATTGCAGTCAATAATATGGGAACAGATATTAGGCTGATGATTAAGATCACTATCATGGAACTTAAGACATATTCAAGTGACAATTGGCCTTTATTGCCTATAGAAATATTTTTCATTGTTTTTACCTAACTAAAACATTATTTTTATAAAACCTGAAATAATGGCTATGAAATCTCCAAAGAATAAAAAACCTACATATCCGAGGGTTATGAAAGGCATGAATGGAATTTCTGCCCTAATTTCAAAATCATGATTTTTGATAATGTCCATCTTGTATAATCCATTAATCAATTTTATATCCTCTTTTGTCAAACCCATACTGTTTGATGATGAGAAATAATAAATATCACCCTCATTAAATGCATTTAAATTGGTATTTGAATTGATTTTGTTCTTTAGTTCATTAATCCTATCATATGCAATCTGATTCTTGAAGTAATATTTCTTCAAGACCATTCCTTCTGATAAACTTTTAATATCTACAGTTTTAGTGGTTAATTTGCTAAACACTGAGCTAAAATCTAAAATAGATAATTTTGAATAATGTTTTAGCTTTTTATTTTTAATTGATTCATAAGAAATTGATATGAAAATCAACACCAAGGCTATTAGAATGCCATTTAGAAGTATTGAAATAATCTTTGGATAAAAAATCCATTGATTAAAGATGGGAATGTTTAAGCTTGAGAAATAATTTAAGTTTAGATTATTTAAGTCTAAAAAGGACAATCCTAATGACAATCCAATGAATAGCTTAAAGTCTCCACCTCCCCAAAATCCAATATGCCACAGGATAAATGAAATAGCTGTGATTAAAGCAGTTAAAGCTATTGAAAATATGAAAATCAATGAATTGTTAAAGCATAGGCTCAATATTGAATTAAAAATCAATCCATAGACAATTATAATCAAGCTTAATTTATTAGGAATTATTCCAAATTTCAAATCATAATAATCAGCAATTGAAAGAATTAACAGTATTACGAACAAATGTATTTGACATGATTTGATTAAAAGATGATAATTGCCAAGTGAATGATTTATAGTTAAATCCAGAATATTCCCAATAAAAATACTATTATACAAGAGGAAACCTCCAAGTCTTACTAATTAATTAGTGCAACAATCCTATTTTAGGACCCTATTTTCTATAAATAGAAATAGAAATTAATAAAATAGGATTTTTATCTTAAGAAATCAATTTAAATTATTTAAATTGTTTTTATAAGACAATTGATTATTATTTTTTCATTATATTTAAATATAATAGTTTTTTTAAGTTTTGAAGTACAAATTAATTGTTATATTTATTTTAAAATGTAAATTGATGTTAAATCGAAAAAATAAAATCATATTGCAAATTATTAATCAATTAAAAAAGTATCATCAAAATGAAAAATTATAAAAAATTTAAAAAAAATAAAAAAAGAATTATTAAAAAATCTATTTTATAAAGGAATAGGCTTCAGACAATATTACTGAAGCGTTTTCAAGCACCATTCCATTGTTTTTAAAAACGGATTTATAATCAGCATTATGTCTTATGGTGATGAATTCATAATCTTTGAATCTTGATTCGACAATAAATCGCTTTCCTTCTATCTTATAGACTGAATCATTATCCTTTGAGCGATAAACATCCAAATTATCAATTCCTCTTTTTTCAAAGAGTTCCTCATTTGAAATCTTTACAATCCTCCCTTCTTCCATAAGGTCTTTGATTATGTTTAAAACCAGTTCGAAATCAAGTTCCAGATCGATAGCTATCTCATCCAGAAAGCAATCATCATATTTTATGAAATAGCTTACAACTTCCTTCTTTGCATCAAAATAATTGATTTCTCTAAAATTAGCAACCTTATAAGTCTTTAACTGTTCCCTTATTGCTTCCCTAAGAAAGTCTGAAATGCTTAAGTAATCGCCGTTTTCTATTAGATTCATCAATTGATTATGGATGTTTATTGGAACCTTTGTAGCAATTGTTTTTCCTATTTCTTTATTATTTTTACTTATTTCGCTCATACTACCCCTTTAATATTTTTTTAAGTGAATATGTTATTAAATAGGTCTTGATTCAATATAAAATGATTTGAAATGCGAAAAAAATAAAAATTTCAATTGCACAATTGCACAAAATCACAATTGTGTAAAATCAATTAGTGAAAAAAATCAAAATTAATTTTAAAAATAGTTAAAAAATAATATAAAATTTAAAAAAAATAGTGAAAATAGAATAAAAAAAGAAAGAATTTTGATCAAACTTTTTCTAAAAGTTTGTTCTATTCTTTGTTTTCAAAAGATGCCTTTACAAATGAAGCGAACAATGGATGTGCATTGTTTGGTCTTGATTTGAACTCTGGATGGAATTGACATCCAATAAACCAAGGATGATCAGGCAATTCCACGATTTCAACCAAGAAATCATCAGGAGTTGTTCCTGCAATAACAAGACCGTTTTCAGTTAATACATCCCTGTATTCGTTATTGTATTCGTATCTGTGTCTGTGTCTTTCTTGAATCAAGTCTTCACCATATGCCTCTTTGGTTTTGGTGCCGTCAATCAATTTACAGTCATAAGCACCTAAACGCATGGTTCCACCCATATTCTTGATTTTCTTTTGCTCTTCCATCATGTCAATTACTGGGTATTCTAGGTCATCTTTGAATTCACTGCTGTTTGCACTGTCCATTCCGATTCTTCTTGCAAATTGAATTACCATACATTGCATACCTAAACAGATACCGAAAATAGGAACTTCATTTTCAATTGCATAGTCAACAGCACTTAACTTACCTTCTACACCACGGTCACCAAATCCTCCAGGAATAAGAATACCGTCAAGCTTGGAAAGTTCCTCATGGAAAGCTTTCAATTCTTCCTCATTTTCCACATCCACATCAGATGAGAGGTATACGATTTTCATTTTAGCGCCAATTTTCGCTGCTGCGTGGTGCAAGGATTCTCTGATACTTATATAAGCGTCTTCCAATTCAACGTATTTTCCCACAATACCAATGGTAACCACCGGATCTTGAATCTTAAGGGAATCTACAATTTCTGCCCATTCGTTAAGAGTATTCTTGTCATTTTCAAAATCAATTCCTAAATTAATTCTGTTGGAAATGTACTGGCCAGCGTTTTCCCTGTCCAATACTAAAGGAACTTCATAGATTGTTTGAGCATCAGGAGTGTTTACAACAGCATCAAATTCAACGTCACAGAAGTGAGCGATTTTCCTTTTCAAGTCATCATCAATAGGTTTTTGACTTCTTAAAACGATCATGTTAGGGTTGATACCCATGCTTCTAAGTTCTTTTGAAGAGTGTTGAGTTGGTTTTGTCTTGAATTCGCCAGCAGCTTCCAAGTAAGGAACGAATGTTACATGTACAAACATAACGTTTTCAGAGCCTTCCTCGTTTCTCAATTGTCTTAACGCTTCGAGGAATGGTTGGCTTTCAATATCCCCCACGGTACCGCCCAATTCAACAAGAACGACATCATAGTCATTCTTAGCGGAGATTTCACGTACCATTTCCTTGATTTCATTGGTGATATGAGGGATAATTTGAACACAAGCTCCTAAGAAATCACCTTTTCTTTCTTTGGAAATAACTGATTGATAGACCTTTCCGGTAGTGATGTTGGATATTCCTGGAAGCTCTATGTCCAAGAACCTTTCATAGTGACCTAAATCAAGATCAGTTTCCATACCGTCATAAGTTACAAACACTTCTCCATGTTGGTATGGGTTTAAAGTACCAGAATCCCAGTTTAAATATGGGTCAATCTTAATAGCTGCAACCTTCAAGCCGTAGGAACGTAATATACGGCCAATGGATGCAGAGGTAATTCCTTTTCCAATGGAACTAACTACTCCACCAGTAATTATAATATATTTTGTCAGACAAATCCACTCCTAATAAATTTAATAATTTGATTTTGATTGGAATTTCTTATAATTTTTTTATAAGAAAGTCCATAATAACTACTCAATAAAATATTAGTTTAATTTATTATATAAAAGTTATCTTATGAATCTAAAATCTGAAAAAATTTAAAGAATTTTGCTATTGTACAAATATATTAAAAAAGTGTTTAAAATAGTTTAAATCAAAAAATAAGCAAAATAAAGGCTTTAAGATAAATATATTAAAAAAGTGTAAATTTTAAAAAAAGTAAAAATAAAAAAAGAAAAAAGGATAAAAAACTGAAATCATAAAATGCTATTGAAGAATTTACCCCATTTGATTCCACGCTTATGTGCTTGAACCTTCATTTCATAAGTTTCATCAATAGCAGCATATTCTTTTTCAAGGATTTCCTCTTTAGCTTCAAAGTCATATGTAGTGTCTTTTAATTTTTCAAGGATATCCATTTCAGCAGCAATCTTAGATAAATCTGAAGATAAATCCTTATCCGAGTTTTCCATCTCGGATTCTAATTCTGATTTTCTGAGGATTAACTGTTCAAGCCTTTCTTCAAGAAGCTGATCATTGCGGACTCCATAATGGTCACGCAAATAGAAAATCAAGTCTATAGCTTCACCAATGCTCAATTCATTCTCTTGCATGATTTGATATCTTTCAAATTGCTCATCATTTAATTCTGCAGTAATTTCATTTGCCATATTAAAACCTCAAATATAATCACAAAATATTATTAAATAATTAATTAATTCGATATATATTTTTTATTCTATTTAACTATGTTTAATATTTTTCCATTATTTAAAATTTTATTACTTTTGATGACTTTCCAAAAATGAAGATGCCGCCAATACATTTTCCTTGAATTGAGGATTGATCTCAGTTAGGAATCCCATGAATGACTCTGCAATGTCTTCGTTTTCATAGTCTATTTCATATTCCTTTTCAATTCCTAAAAAGTCATTTATCCACTCTTGTGGAACATTGATAAATGGAAATATGATGTCCTTATCCTTTAAGTCAAAATCATAAATATTGGATAAGTCCAATTTCCTATCCCATTCGATTCCCTTTCCATCAAAGATATCATTCAGGATATGATTCACTTCCTGATTCAGGTTCAATGGAGAAATGACAGAATCAAAGCCATCTGCACTGATGTTTTCATCATATTCAATGAATCTTATGCCATATTTTCTTGAATAAGGCTCAATCACTATGTATAAAAACTTGTTGTAATCATTATCCATTCTTGGAATGAGAATCCTTTCCTTAGGACTTAATGACTCTGCCAATGTCTTTGAAGACCTTGAACAGATCTTTTGAAAAAGAGATGATCTTACAACCATCATATCAGGATAATGCCTGTTGAATGTTTCTCTTCTTTTTTTGGAAAACTTTGAAAAGCGGAGATTTTCTATATAAAGCTTAATGTCTCCACCATCATCAAAGAAACTGACAAAACGGGTATCAACACCTATTTGCTTTAAGAACTTCATGACATCCTTCTTTGAATCAGAAAGTTCCTTTTTTTCCTCATTCAAAACAAAACTTGATAGAAAATCATCCATATTATCACTAAAAAAAAAATTAAAATAAAAATTAAACTTAAATACCTAAAACATCCAATAATGCCTTTTCCATCACATCTGCTGGAGCATCTCTACCTAACCATATCTCAAAGCTTCTGATTCCCTGATACAAGAGCATCTCATATCCATAAACAACTTGTGCATTGGCTTTTTTAGCCTCTTTTATCAAGGATGTTTCCATAGGAGTGTAAACTATATCATTTACAACAAGACCCTCATGAAGCATATCTGCACTTGCTATTGGCTTATCATTCACATTAGGATACATTCCAATAGGTGTTGTGTCTATAAATATGTCTGAACTGTCCAATTCTTTTTTCAGATAATCCATTTCACAGCTATTTATACTAATATCAATTCCTGCATTGCTTAAATTGGATCTTAAATCATTTGCAAGTGATTCCGCTTTGGTGAAATTACGATTCAATATTGACAACTCATCAATTCCACTGCTTGCTATCTGAAATGCAACTGCCCTTGCTGCTCCACCTGCACCCGTGATAGTAACTTTTTTCTTATTTATTGAAGTTTTTTCATTAATTGCACGGAGACATCCATATCCATCAGTGTTGAATCCTTTTGTTGTAACATTGATTTCATTATTTTGATTGGATTCATTATTTTCATCAGAAATGAATTGAATAGTATTTACTGCACCAATCATTGAAGCTACTTGATCGATTTCATCAAGGTGTTTCATGACATTGGTTTTATGTGGTATTGTAACATTCAAACCTTGTATGCCCATAGCCTTTGCACCTTCAATGCATTCTTTCAATCCATTTGGTTTGACATGAAATGGAAGATAAATGTAATTTAAGTTTAAAGCATCAAGTCCAGCATTTTGCATTGCTGGAGAGAAAGTGTGTTCAATAGGATCTCCAATAACTCCCAAAATCCTTGTTTTTCCATCTACCATAGTATCACTATTTTAAAAACTTAATAATTTTATAATTATAAAAATTCCAATAATATTAATTAAAAATCCAACTGTTCAGCTATACAAAGTCTGCATACTATTAATTAAAAATCCAACTGTTCAGCTATACAAAGTCTGCATACAGAATTTGGAGTATCAATATTGGCCTCTTTAACCGGACAATAATAAACTCCATTTTCCATTATAACCTCTAATGAGCCAGGGAAAGGAGTTCCAATAGGATGAATAGGCTCATCAAGCACAAATGTAGTGTAAAGGCATACCACCAAATCAATAATTGGACTTTTGTTTTTTCTGTCTTTAGAAACAAGTTTGTAAATATCTTTTAATTTGTTTAATTTTTCTACAAAGTCATCCCTATTGAAATAATCATTATAAACAGTATCATTGCTTCTTATTTCCTTGACTCTGTTTAAGAAAAAGTCTATGTAAATCTTTTTGCTTTTTTCCTGATAGGATTCCTGAACATATTTGTTGTTTTCAATGATTTCAGCAGATATGATCATCATATCAAAAACAGAAACATCAGTAAGCTCTTCCTTTAAGACAATCATAAGATCATCCTTTGATATCTTATCATCTTCATCTATCAACACATTAAATTTTTCAAACATCCTATCACAACATGTTAATATTATATGACTATAAAATACTTATTTTTAAAAAAATAATCCCTAACTGCTGGCATTTAACTCTGGATCATAATCGATCTCACGTGAAATGCAGATATTGCAAACTGCCCCTTCAGTATTCTTTTGAGTTGCCTTGACAGGACAATAATAAAACTTACCTAACTTCTTAATCTTCAAATTGCCTGGGAAAGGAGTGTCCAGTGAATGAATAGGTTCCTCCAATATAAAAGTGGCATATAAAGAAACCAAACAGTAAATAAGCTGTACCTTATCCTTGTCAAAGTTCACGCCATCATAAACATTATGCAAATCCTCTAATGATTTTTCAAACTGTTTTTTATCAATTCTCTCCTTTTTGCCCCTGCTGTCATAATCTGTATTGTCATTTTTAATATTGTTTATATGACCAATGAATTGCTTAACATAAGCTTGACGGAAGTCATCCTGATATTTATCCTGTACAAACGCCACATCCTGAAGTATATACTGATGGGCATCCATCAAATCGAAAACAGATATCTTTTGAGCCTTTTCCTTTAAAATAGCCAACAGCCCATTCTTTGAAATCCTTTTATCCTCTAAGAGTTCATGCAATTCTTCAAACATAATTCACACTTAATTTTTTATAATAATTTATAGTATTTTATCATTTAAAGTTTTATGTATTATCAAAAATAATTTATTATAAAATCATATACTTTTTTAATCAATAATATGAGATTTCAATATATTTAGTTTAATTATTTTTTAAAAGCGTTTTAGAGAATAAATGATTAAAAACTCTAAAAAAATTATTTTTAAAGTGGTAAAGATAATAAATAATTAAAAACTCTAAAAAAATTACTAGAAATTTTATAAAAAAAGAGAAAAAAGAGTTTAAAATAAAAAAAGAGCATATAATAATTTAAAAAATATTATATAAAATAAATATTAAATATAATATTGTTAAATGATTAACTATAAAAAACATTTTACGAAAAATTAATCTGATAAAAATTACTTAAAAACATTGGAGAATCAATAATGGAATTTGAAAGACCAAGGGGAACAAGAGACTTCCTTTTTGAAGAAATGAGACAAAGGAAACACGCTGAAGACATTTTAAGAAATGTATTTGAAAACTATGGTTTTTGTGAAGTTCAAACACCTTTATTTGAAGACTTAAAACTATTCACCACTAAATCAGGAGAGGAAATTGTAGATCAATTATATAACTTTAAGGACAAGGGAGACAGAGACCTTGCCTTAAGACCTGAAATCACTGCCCCTATTGCAAGATTATACTTGAATGAGCTTCAAAAGACATCCAAGCCAATCAAGATTTACTACTATGGAAGCTGTTTCAGATATGAAAGACCTCAAAAAGGTAGATTCAGACAGTTCTGGCAATTCGGATGTGAATTGATTGGTGCAAAGACCCCTGAAGGTGAAGCTGAAGTGATAGCCATGTGCAACGATGCAATAGAAAAGCTTGGAATCACTACTGCAGAATTCAATGTAAATCACTTAGGAATAATCAGAGGATTATTCAATCACTTTGATATTGATACAGCTACACAAAGAGAGATTATGGTTGTTATCGATAAGGGTGACAAAGAGCTATTGAAAGAATCCCTTGTTGGAGACAATCCTATCATCAAGGACAAGCCAGAACTCAATGAGGTATTGTTCAAATTGATGGATATGGTTGGTGACTCTTCAATAATTGAAGCCATAGATGAACTAGTGTCTCCTTACGAAGAAACCAAAGAGGCCCTTGAAGAATTCAAGGAACTTGTAAAGACTCTTGAAAGTTTCCAAGTGTTCAATTACAAGTTAAATCTTGGTGTAGCTAGAGGACTTGACTATTATACTGGAATAGTGTTTGAGGTATATGTGGAAGGTCTTGGTGCACAAAAGCAAGTATGCGGTGGAGGAACTTACAATCTCGTTAAACTATTCGGTGGAGAAGACGTTGTCTCCACTGGATTTGCATTAGGTTTTGACAGATTGATGAATGCAATCGAGGAATTGAACGGCAAAATGGAACTTGAACCTATTGTAAGCACATATGTTGCAGCTATTTCAGACTCTACAAGACATGAAGCCTTTAAGATTGCGCAAACTCTTAGAAAAGACAATATCGCTACTGAAGTTGACTTGTCCAGAAAGAAATTCAAGAAGATTTTAGCTTATGCAAATAAGATTGGAGTGAAATATGCGGTTCTTGTTGGAGAACGTGACCTTGAAGATGGAAAAGTAACAGTCAAGAATATGAAAACTGGAGAGCAAGGGCAAATGCCAATAAATGAAGTTGCCCCTTTCATAAAAACCGCAATTGAATTCAGTAGTTAAGAATCCATGTCTAAAAAAAAGGTGAAAAAATGGAATTAAATTTCAGACTCAATATGGGTGGAGAAGACCTGGTGATTGGAATCGCCCAAGACTATGAAACTAATGAAGTGTTAATGGTGGCTTTCATGAATAAGGAAGCGGTAGAGCAAACCTTGAAGACCAAAAAGGCTCATTACTACTCTACTTCAAGAAAAAAGCAATGGCTAAAGGGAGAAAACTCTGGAAATGTGCAGACTGTTAAGGAAATGTACATTGACTGTGATGCAGATGCAATCATAATGAAGGTTGAGCAAATAGGTGCAGCATGCCATGAAGGATACAGATCATGCTTCTTTAGGCAAATAGATATTGATAAGGAGAATATTGACATTGACAATCTTACCGATGATGATATTGAAATAATCTCTGAAAGATTATTTGATCCAAAGGAAATGTACAGATAAAATTAGGAAAATCGTTAAAATATTTTATAATAAAATTATTCTCTCTATAAAAAGATTATTAAAATGAGAATTATTGAATTAATCAAACCTCAAAGGAGGTGAAAATATGAATTTTAATGAGTATGAATACAATAGCGATTATAATGATGAAGATGAATTGAATGATGAAATAAAAAGGATTGTTCCGGATACAAGTGCAATCATTGAAGGAAATGTGGAAAAGATCATTAAGGAAAAGGAATTGAACTATCCTGAAATAATCATACCGGAAGCTGTAATCTCAGAACTTGAACATCAAGCTAACAATCAAAGACCAACTGGCATCAGAGGCCTTAAGAATGTAAAGAAACTTCAGGATTTAGCTGAAATCGGTGAAATATCAATCAAAATAACCGGCAGAAGACCTACCAAATTTGAAAAGGACAATGCAAAGCTTGGAGAAATAGACGGATTAATCCGGGATGTTGCTAAAGATGAACTAGCATTACTCTTAACAAGCGATAAAATCCAAGCGAAAACTGCTGAAGCGCAGGGAATTCCTACCATATACTATGCACAGGAATATAAAGGTGCAATAGACTTGAAAATAGCCAAATTCTTTGATGATGACACAATGAGTGTTCATTTAAAGGAAAATGTTGTTCCTATGGCTAAAAAGGGAAAGCCAGGACATATTGAACTTGTGAAGCTCGCAGATGAAAAATTCACATACAAGCAGTTGGAAGCTATTGCAGAGGAAATCCTTGAAAAGGAAAGGTATGATGCAAAAACATACCTTGAAGTGGACAAGCAAGGTGCAATTGTAGTGCAATCCAGAGACCTTAGGATATCAATAGCAAGACCTCCTTTCTCAGAAGCGCTGGAAATAACTGCTGTAAGGCCTGTTGCTGAAGTCTCACTTGACCAATACCACTTATCAAGTCAATTGATTGAAAGGCTAACAAACAGTGCAAGGGGAATACTCATTTCAGGTTCACCTGGAGCAGGAAAAAGTACATTTGCACAGGCAATAGCTAAATTCTATGATGAATACCTAAACAAAGTGGTCAAAACAATGGAATCTCCAAGAGACTTGCAGGTTGGAGACACAATTACCCAATATGCACCTCTTGAAGGGGATATGGAGAACACTGCAGACATATTATTGTTAGTAAGGCCTGACTTCACAATTTACGATGAGCTTAGAAAGAACCATGACTTCAAGATATTTGCAGATATGAGACTTGCAGGTGTCGGAATGATTGGTGTTGTTCATGCAACAAGGCCTATCGATGCAATTCAAAGGATTGCAAGCAGAGTTGACTTAGGTACAATTCCATCAATCGTAGACACTACAATCTATATTGAAGACGGTGAAATATCAGCCATTTATGAAAACAAGCTTACTGTAAAGGTTCCAAGTGGAATGGAAGAAAGAGATCTTGCAAGACCTGTAATTGAAGTAAGGGACTTTGAAACAGGAACATTAGTCAACGAGATTTACACTTATGGTGAACAGACTATCGTAATGGATATTGGAATGGTGGAACAGTCCAAAAAGGCAAAGATGAATCAGGAAAAGACTCCTGTCCAAATGATAGCGGAAAGGGAAATCCTAAGAACCATGAAAAGGATAACTCCAAAGGCAGCCATTGAAGTGAGCATGGAAAGCGATAGGAGAGTAAACATTTACATAACCGAGAAATACATTCCTAAAATCATTGGAAAAGGAGGTAAAAGAATAGCTGAACTTGAAAATGAGATTGGAATCAGCATGAATGTTGAACCTCTTGAAAAGGCACCTGACAGTTTTGCTGAAAGACTTTCAAAAAAATCCGGGAAGTCCAAATCCAAAAAGGCTAAGAAAGACAAGCATAAGAAGTCCAAAAAGTCCCAATTGAAAGAGTATAATGACAATATTGATAATTACCTCATCGATGAAGGCAAAAAGGATTACAGCAATGACAATTACTATGACTTAAGCGAAGAGTCAGATGAATTTGATGATTATGAAGAAGGAGAAACCTCTGAATTCTACTATGAAGTCTTTGAGCTCTATCCTGAAATAAGAAAGGACCATATCGTATTGCCTATCGGCAAAAAATATGTCGGCAGTGCTTTTGACATTCTTTTAGAGGACAAATACCTATTTACAGCAACTGTAGGCAAAAGAGGTTATGTAAAGCTTCATAAGAACCTTGACTTGACTGAAGAAATCATAGATGGTTTGGATAAGGGATTAAGAGTTATTGCAAGAGTTAGAGATTGATAGTGGAATAACTTCTATAAACCATTATATCAATCTAAGATAATTATATTTATTAAATAATGAAAAAGAGGCAAAATATGAAAATAGGAGCTTCAATGTTGGCTACAGAGAACATTACAATGGAAGAGGCATTGGAATACTTCGATAGCAGCAAATGCATAGAATATGTAGAAATATTGCATGATTACCCATATAGAGAATTGAATGATGATGAAGAGATGATTGATATGATCAACTCATATTCCTTGGAATATACAATCCACTCCCCATTCATTGACCTGAACATCGCTTCACTGAATTCAGCATTAGCAAAACTATCAGTTAATGAAATCAAAAGGTCAATTGACTTGGCAAATATGATTGATAGTGACATTGTAGTTGTTCATCCAGGAATAGTGTCATTCAGTGGTAGAGGCAAGGAAGATATAATCTATGAAATAGCTAAGGATTCCCTAAAGGACATTGGTGATTATGCAAAAGACAATGGCGCCAATGCATGCATTGAGAACTTACCTCATATAGAAGGGTTCATGTATCATGATGTGAACTTATTGAACGAAACATTGACAGAACTTGAGCTTCCAATGACTTTAGATATTGGTCATGCCCATACTGCAGGGTTCACTCCAGATGAAATTTACTTCAACTCCATTAAACACATACATGTCCATGATAATCTTGGTGATGGTGACACACATCGTACATTAGGTGAAGGGACTTTTCCAGTAAATGAGTTCTTTGATATTTTTATTAAGAATAACTATGATGGCATCTATATGTTGGAGTTATATTCTATAGATTCAATCGAAAAAAGCATTGAATATATGAAAAATTTAGGATTGATATAAAATATTTATAGAAATTAATACATAATAGAATTAGATATTGCAATTATAAAAATTACTAAAATTACACAGAAACAAAAAGGTTAGAATATGTGGAATGAAGAAATTGAATGCATGTCAAGAGAAGACATTTTTGAACTTCAATTGAAGAAGTTGCAAGCTACTGTAAAAAGGGCATTTGACAAGATCCCATTTTATACCGAAAAGTACACTCAAGCAAATGTTTTCCCTGAAGACATAGAAACCTTAAAGGATATTGAAAAGTTGCCATTCCTTACTAAAGATGATTTAAGAGCATGTTATCCATTTGGAATGTTTGCAGTTGATAAAAAGGAAATCATAGAGGTACACTCCTCTTCTGGAACTACTGGAAAGCCTGTTGTAAGCGGATACACCCAAGGAGACATTGACAATTGGGGAGAAATCGTTGCAAGAGGACTTACCATGATGGGTCTTGATGAAGACGATATCATACAGAACACTCATGGTTACGGATTGTTTACAGGAGGATTCGGTGTTCACTATGGGGCTCATAGATTAGGGGCAACAATCATCCCTATTTCAACCGGCCAAACAAGAAGGCAAGTCGAAATCATGGCAGACTTTGGAACTACCTGCCTTATTTTCACCCCTTCCTATGGCATATACCTTGGAGAAGTGGCTAAAGAGGAAGGAATAGACTTTGAAAAACTCGGCCTTAAGGCAATTGGTTTTGGAGCTGAAATGTGGACAGCTGAAATGAGAGAGAGAATCGAAGACACATTCAAGACCAAGGCTTACAATATCTACGGACTTACCGAATTGATGGGTCCAGGTGTAGGTATGGAATGTCCTGCACAGAACGGTTTGCACATTGCGGAGGATTTCTTCTATCCTGAAATCATTGACCCGAATACTGGAAACACCTTGCCTGAAGGCACTCACGGAGAATTGGTATTGACCAACCTTGAAAGGGAAAGCATGCCTATAATCAGATTCAGAACAAAAGACCTCACTGCACTTCACTATGACACTTGTGCATGTGGAAGGACCCTTGCAAGAATGGAAAGGATCACTGGAAGATCTGATGACATGATCAAGGTTAAGGGAGTTGCTGTATTCCCATCACAAATCGAAAAGGCACTTCTTAAGGTCAGTGACATCGAGCCTCACTACCAAATCATCGTTACCCGTCCGGACATAATGGATGAAATTGAAATCAAGGTTGAAGCTTCTGAATCTCTCTTCTCAGATGACATTAAAGAGATGATCGGTGTAAAGCGTAAAATCGGCGAATACATTCAAAATGAGATTGGAATCGCAGTTAACGTTAGCCTAGTTGCACCAAAAAGCATTCCAAGAAGCACAAAAGGCAAAATACAAAGAGTAATTGACAAACGTAATTTACATTAATCAGGGGAGACAATATGTATAAGATAACACAACTATCTATATTTTTAGAAAATAAAATGGGGAAATTGTATCATGTTTTAGATTTGCTTGCTCAAAATGACATAAACATCAGAGCATTATTCTTAGCAGACACAACTGAATTTGGTATTTTAAGATTGGTAGTTCAAGACCCTATAAAAGCAAAGGAAATTTTGGAAAGCAATGATTACATCGTTAAAAACACCCCAATCATTGGAGCGGAACTAGATGACACTCCGGGCGGACTTTCATCAATCCTAAAAATCTTGAAAGATGAGGGAATAGACCTTGAATACCTTTATGCATTTACTCATGAAAAGTCTGAAAAAGCTATTCTTTTATTACAGTCCAAAGATTTGGATGAATTGGTATCAATTTTAAATGCTTATAAAATACCATTAGTGCCTGCAGAAGAAGTTTATAATTTATAATCAATTATAAACTTTATTTTCTTTTTTTAATAATTTAATATATCCATTAAACATTATTGATTGGATTTTAAAAATAAATCAAACAGAAAAAATTTTTATTTGATAAAATGAAAAGCATATCTTCTATTTTGATGCTTTGAGGGCATTGGCAATCATTTCAGTAATTTTAGTCCATGTTTTTGATGGAGGCACCAGACATTTGATAGTTGCAGATTATGGTGCAATTCCAAGCTTGAACTGGTTTGTCTGCTCATTTATAATTAATTTCTTCAGAGTAGGAGTTCCGCTATTTCTAATGCTCTCTGGAGCCTTGTCATTAGGCAGGGACTGGACAATAAAGTCATTCTTATCAAAGAGATTGCCAAGAATAATCTACCCATTCCTCTTTTGGTTATTCTTCCTATCAATTTGTCTGGTTTTCATCAATTCTTTCATACATCCGTTGAAAATAAGTGGATTTTTTAGCTTGATTACATTAGGGGCATTAGGCAAAAACAACTATTTCTATCAGGATTGGTTCTTTTGGATGATACTTGGAACATACCTGATCATGCCTGTTTTCAATAAATGGATACAGCATTCAGAAAATAATGAATTGGAATATTTCCTGTTTTTCTGGCTAATAACATGCATATTTGACTTTACATTAAAGATGCCGTTTCCAATAAAGCTTAGCTACTTTACAAGCCCTATCGGACTTGTTGTCCTTGGATATTACCTTAGATATACTGAAAGGGAATTATTGAACAAAAAATACTTTGCAATACTGTTAATATTCTTTTCAATTGGATCCATGATGGTATGTTCATACCTATTCTCCAGCACAACATTAATCTACAGATTTGACAGATATGCACTATTCATGGCATTGAATGCAGCAGGAGTCTTCCTATTGTTTAAGAACATTAATTTAAATCCAAAAGGAATTATAAGGGATTTCATTACAAAAGTGGCTCAGTACAACTATGGAATCTATCTGGTCCATGTAGCAGTCCTGTCCGTTACAATTGAAATCTTTGAAAATACAATGCCTTACAATCTTTGGACAATCATATTGCTTTTAGTTACCCTATTTGTTCCAATGGGATTTTTATATCTATTCAGCAATGTTCCTTACTTAAAAAACATTATTGGAGTAAAATAGCTAATTAAAATTAGGTTAATATTTAAAAATAGGCAAAATATTTAAAAATTAGGTAAAAATGTTTAAAAATTAAGAAAAATTAATAGTAAAAAATAGTAAAAAAATAAGAAAAATAAGCTTATTTATATTCTTTTAGACTTTCTCTGACTTCTTCTGTAAGCTTTCTAATCTGTTCGGCAGCAGCTTGGAACTTTTTAGTCTCATAATCACTCATATGAATAGGAACAATCATTGCATTTCCTTTTTTGGATAAAACAGAAGGAACACCTAATGAAACTCCATTGACACCAGCAATTTCACCATCTAAGTATAAGCTTACAGTCAAGATCTTATGGGAGTTTGTAATCAATGTAATAATCAAATTAGAAATAGCATAGGCAGGACCATATTCAGTAGCACCCTTCTTTGAAATGATTGTATTTCCCGCATTTCTTAGAGTATGAATGATCTCCTTAATGTCCAATTCCACCTCTCTAATAAAGTATTTCAGAGGAATACCTCCAATGGTGGTTGAACTTAAAAGAGGAACCATATTGTCACCATGCTCACCGATAACCCTTGTATGGATTTCACTGCTGTTGATGTTCAATCTTCTTGCAAAGTAATTTTTGAGTCTTAAGGAATCCAAGTGGTTTCCTACACCAATGACCCTGTCCCTATCGAAACCTGAAGCGTCCAAAGCAATTGTGGTCATTACATCCACAGGATTTGTTGCAACTACGATAATGGCATCTGGAGCATATTTAGCTACTTGTCTGGCATAGTTTGATACAATTTGTCCATTTATGAAAGCCAAATCCCTTCTGCTCATCCCCTCATGCCTTGGAGCACCTGCAGAAATCAATACAATTTGGGAATCTGCAAGATCTTCATAATTGCAGGATGGGATGAGTAAACAATCGATATCTTCAGCAGCCAATGCATCATACATGTCATAGCTTTGGCCCTTTGCCTTGTCAATGCTTTCAGGTCTTGCAAACAATACAACTTCACTTATTGTATCTGCTCTAGCCAATTTGAAAGTAACGTTTTTACCTATTACACCGGTTGAACCCATTACACTTACCTTTACCACGTTTTTGCCTCCTTAAGATTACTTTTGATTAAAATAACATACTTAATATAGTTATATTCTTTTATTTCTAATAAAAATAGTTTACTAAAAATAAAACAAAATTAATTTTAAAATAATATAAAAAAAGATAGTTTTTAAAACTTAAAGTATAAGAATTCAAAAGAATTCTTAACTTTAAATTTTTCCCATAAACCGGAGTTTGAAATAAACTCTAAGTAATATTATATTTTTAGAATATATAATCTTTACTTATTTATGAAGGGAAAAAAACTACCCAATGAAAATATTAAACAAAATTTTTTTAAAATTCAACAACAAGTTTCAAATTTATTTCATTAGCAAAATGAAAATTTTCAAGATTTCTAATGAATATCCAAGAATATCTTTAAAATGTTCTTTAAAGACTTCAAAAGAATGTTTAAGAAATTCTCCAATTTCAGTTTTCATTTTATGCCCCCAGTTTTGGGTATATTTTCTGCAGGCATGAAAAACCTTTAATTGATACTTAATTTTTATTATAAATAAATATTATAGTTTTTTTAACAGTTAACTTTCATTTTAATTGTTAAATTATGATTATTCAATAAAATTGAGGTTATTTCATAAAAATAAGGGATTTAAATAAAATTATATTTTTTGATAAAAATAGTTAAAAATATAAATTAGAATAAAATTAAAAAATAAAAAAAGAAAGAATAGATCAAATCTATTCTTCACCGCCACGACCTGCGAACTCTTCGTTAAGTTTGTATAATAAAGAGTTGTCGTCGCCAGCTAATTTGAGTTTTGCTAAGTTTTCCATAGCGTTTTCTTCTTCTTCAACTTGCTCTTCTACGAACCATTGCAAGAAGTTGTTGGTTGCATGGTCTTTTTCTTCAATAGCTAAGTCAACTAAATCATTGATTAAGCCAGTAACCATTTGTTCGTGGGATAAAACATGTTCAAATGCTGCAAGTGGAGAGTCCCATTCAGTTTGTGGAGCTTCAATTGCAGTAAGGGTTACGCTTGCCCCTCTTCTAATGATGTAATCATAGAATTTCATACCATGTTCTAATTCTTCTGCAGCTTGTACTCTCATCCAGTTAGCAAATCCTGCTAAGTCGATGTCTTCAAAGTAAGCTGCCATAGATAAGTATAAGTATCCAGAATATACTTCTGCGTTTAATTGAGCATTTAATGCTGCTTCCATTTTTTCATTTACCATAATAACACCTAAAATTAAAAAAATAAAAATTTATTAAATTAAAATTGAAATGATAATTTAATAATCATGATTTAAAAATTTATTTATTCTTCTACGAAATCTCCTTTTTCTGCACCGCATAATGGGCAAACCCAATCATCCGGTAAGTCTGCAAAAGCAGTGCCTGGTTCAACGCCATTATCTGGGTCACCAGCATCAGGATTATATTCGTATCCGCAAATATCACATACAAATACCATTTTATTCACCTTCGATTAAATTTTAAGAAAGTAGTATCATAAAGTTTAAATCAATTATAATGCTTTAAACATGTTTTTAACTGCACCACATAAAGGGCATCTGAAATCATCAGCTACGTCTTCCCAAGCAGTTCCTGCAGCAACATCTTTTCTAGATTCGCCTTTTTCAGTGTCATATACGTATCCGCAAATAGTACATTTGTATTCAGCCATAGTGTTAACCTCCAATAACTAATTAATAATATATTTAATTCTAATAATATATAAATTGTTTTATTTTATTACAACTTATTTTAAAAAACAGCAAAAAGCAATAATTATTTAACTAAAATTACAGGAACTTTAGAGACTTTTAAGGCATTTTCAGCTACACTGCCAATTTTAGAATAATCAATATTCTCTTGCGTTTCCATAGACTTTCCAAAAGCTCCAAAGACAGCAATGTCAGGATTTATCTTTCTAATCATTGTTGCCATATCATGAATAGGATCTGCAGTGATGATATGCTCCACTACAACAACATCCTTTTCCTTCCCTTTTGCTGTAATCTCATCCAAGACTGCTCCACCAGCATCATCCAAGTCATCATATGAAAAGTCAAGAGCAAAATCCATAACATATAAAGCAGAGATCTTTGCACCGTATTTGCTTGCTAAATCAATAGCTAAATCCACTGCCTTGTCTCCACATTTGGAACCATCGCTAGCAACTAAAATATTCTTAAACATACTATCATCTTAAAAAGAATAAAAATTATTGATTGAAAAAATAATCTAAAAAATTAAAAATAAAAAATAAAAATTTAACTGATTACATCAAGTAATCAGCTTTACAGAATCCAATGAAGTCATCGACTAACCTATCAACATCTTTAGTGTCATCCTTGAGAAGACCTTGGTCAATGAAGATAGCCCTGTTACTTAATTCCCTAATGAAGTCTGTATTGTGTGAAACCATTACAATGGTAGTTCCGAATTCCTTGCAGATTCTCTTAAGAGAGTTGGTTACTGTCCTCAAGGTTTTTGGATCCAAGTCTCCAAACGGTTCGTCAAGCAATAGGATATCCGGTTTGGATACGAGCACAAGTGCAAGCATAGCCCTTACCTTTTGACCACCTGATAATTCAAATGATCTTCTTCCTAAAATGTCTAAAGGCAAGTCAAGCGCTTCGAATAAGTCTGCAACTTGCTCTGCAATTTCTGCTTCAGGGAATTTAGGGAACAATTCATCTAAAATACTTGGTTCAAGTCCAACTTGCTCAAGACGAGCTTTAGCTTCCCTTTCTGGAAGGTCAGTTAATTGATACAATGCATCAAGCAAGATGTCAGGCAAGCCTTCTTCCTTAGCTCTTTCTTTTGCTTCCTGAACCATATCAAATCTTTTGTATCCAAGTTTCTTAGCCAATTGGCTTTGAACGGTAGCCCAATAGACTAATGCAAATTCCTGATGCATGAAACCTATGTTTCTTCTAACTTCCATCCTGTCAAGGCTTGCTTTTCTGATGTCTACCCATTTGGTTTCTCCGTCCTTGTCAAGCTTGAACAATACATCACCGTTGTCAGGCACATCCATACCCCCTAACATACGAAGAAGAATTGTCTTACCTGCTCCACTTGGACCTACTAAAGATAGGATATCTCCTCTCTTTACTTCAAAGCTGATGTCCTTCATGTGCAAAACATCTTTACCTTTAAGCAAATAGAACCTTTTATCCAAATCGCATGCTTTAATCAAGGTTTCATCTGTGGATTCAAGCTCAATGTCAACAGGGTCTTCAATGTCAGATAGGAACTCATCGATAATCTCATCAACATCTCCATCTTTAGCTATTTCACCATCTTCCAAAAGGATTACCCTTTCAGCCAAGAACTTATGAACCTCAGGTAAGTGGGATACTAAAACAATAGTGATGTTTAACTCTTCATTGATCTTTTTAACAGCATCCAAGATTTCCTGTTTGGTTTTAGGACATGCCATTGTAGCAGGCTCGTCAAGAAGCATTACTTTAGGCTTTTTAGCAAGCTGTCTTGCCATGATAAGTCTTTGCTTTTCACCACCGCTTAATACGGAAGCCAAGTGACCGGACTTTTCCTTAAGGCCTACAAGCTCCAATAGCTCATAAGCTTCCTTATCGAATTGGTCATGAGCCAATTCAAAGTCGGTTCCTGCCTCATCACCGTATTTTGCACCATATAGCTTTCTTACTACATTGTCAAGTACGGTTTCAGGCCAAATACCAAAAGACCTTTGCAAGTGAATTGCAGTTTCCTTTTTCACTTGATTGAAATAAAATTGAGTTGAATCCGGCTTTAAGGTGTATCTTTCTACTCTAACTTCACCTTCATCAAATTTTTCCACCCCTCTTAATATTCTTAAAAGGGTTGTTTTACCGGAACCGCTTGTTCCTAAAATACCTACGATTTCTCCTTCTTTAACTTCAAGATTAATGTTATTTAGGGCTTTCACTTCTTCCCCATTCTCTAATTTATATGATTTAGAAAGGTTTTTAATACTTATCATTATACCACAATTTGAATTTTTAAACGATTCTTATTAATTAGAATAATTAAATTAATAATTTGTTTAATTTTAAATATTATTAAAATATTTATACATTATATAATATTAAATTACCTATATTTAAAACCTTTTCATTAATCATTTAATAATTAAATATAAGAATTAAGATGAATAAAATATTCATAAATATTTTAAACAGAAATAAATTTGTTTAATTTAACAAACAGGAGATTAATAATGTCATTTAGTTTAGAAAGCATTGGAATCAAGGCTGGAGGAAAATATGAAACAATCTACACCACCATGAACAAGGCAGGTGAAATGGATGCAGCTCCAATAGGACTCAAATGTGTAGATGACTATGCAGTTCTTGGGAGAATATTTGAAGGAAGCAAAACATTGGAAAACATTAAGGAAACCGGAATTTTTGTTGTAAACATTACAAGTGATCCAAGTGTATTTGCACGTTCATTATATGGCAATCTAGAGCCTAAAGAGTTTGTTAAGGATGATGACATAGTATATATGAAAAATGCTGACGCTTACTTCATTGCACTTGTAAAATCAATTGAAGATAAGGAAATAGGAAAGGACCATGTGAATGATGGAGCTAAATTCAGCATCGTCAATGCAGAATCCATAAAGATCATAATCAATAAGCCTGGAACAAAAGCTCTAAACAGAGGAATATTCGCATTTTTGGAATCTCTTGTAGACTATTCAAGAATTGATATAATCGATGATGAGAAAAAGGATGAATATATCAAGAAATTCAAGGAAAACGAGAGACTAATTGATGTAGTTGCAGAGGATGAAGTTAAAGAGGCAATGAAAGACTTGAAGGAAAGGATAATTGAAAAAGGAGTTGAGTTATAATTTAATTTAAAAATTGAAAAATAACGAAATGAAAGCAATATTTACTGTAAAATAAACTTAATTCTTTCATAATTGATAAGATTTAAATAATATAAATCTTAAAATAATTTAAGGGTTTACACCTTTATATAAACTCCATTTTGTTGAAAAGAAGGAGATGTTAATGAATCCAAATTTCTTTGGATTCCGTTAACATTTGATATACTATTTTTAATTTTTTTGAAAACTATTTTCAATTAATTTTTCTATCCTATTCTTATAATTCGATAATTTATCAAATCTTATTTTATTGCATTTTAAAATAAATTTCTTAAAAAGACTATTTTTTACGAAATAAATGCAATATGACAATTAAACTGAAATTAAAAGCCATAAAATTAGTTAAACATATAAATAATAAATTTAAACTAATTATTAAGGTTTCGATATCTTAAAAAATCACAATCTTTTCAATGAAAGGAGGTGAAAGTATGGTCATGACTTTGAGACAAGTTTTACTTGTTATCCTTTTCATAATTCAAAGGATCCTAATTTTCATTGAATGAACTGTAGTTTCACGATAGTCGAATTTTACAAAAAGTTAACAGTTTGATTTGCCTTAGATATCCTTTCATCCTATTAAATTAGATTAAAAAAATAGAAAAAAGTAATTTAGAATTCAATTGGATAGAATTCAGTATAAGTGGAGTTTCTTTCTATTGGAACTCTTCCCAAGTCATTGACTAATTTAGTTAGGTCTCTAATGCTTGCATTAACACCATCTGGAGCTCCAGAAGCTGCAGACAATTCATCTCCACCCAAAGTGCCCCCTAAGTCATTAGCACCTGCTAAAAGTGAAACTTGAGCAAATCTAAAGCCCATTTTTACCCAAGAGACTTGAATATTAGGAATGATGTCTCTAAACATTAATCTAGCAACAGCATAAAGCTTTAAATCTTGAGTACCTGTAGCTCCCAAATCCCTTTGTCCTTCAAGGAAAATCGGGGAGTATTCATGCATGAATGTCATTGGAATGAATTCATTGAATCCTCCAGTATCAAGTTGGATTTGTCTAAGAATATCTAAGTGTTCAACTCTCTCTTCAATGGTTTCCACATGACCATACATCATGGTAGCAGAACCGGTTATTCCAACTTTCTGAGCTATCTTCACTACATCAATCCATTCTTGAGTTGATACCTTTTTAGGGCATATTATTTCTCTTGAACGATCTGCCAATATCTCAGCAGCAGTTCCAGGTAAAGTGTCTAAACCTGCCTTTTTCAATATTTTAAACGCTTCATCTACAGGTATTTCACTGTTTAGTGCAGCATCTCTAATCATGGTTGGTGAAAATCCATGGATTTCCACTTTAGGGTAATGTGACTTGAGCAATTTCAAAAGATGCTCATAATATTCTATTGTTGCATCTTCAAGGACTCCGCCCATCAATGTGAATTCGCGTGCCCCATCACGGTAACTGCCTTCAGCCTTATTCAATATGCCTTCATCATCTAATAAATAAGCTTCAGGATCATCCGGATCCTTACCGAAAGCACAAAATCCACAACGTACATGACAGATGTTTGTGAAGTTGATGTTGCAGTTATTGATGAAAGTGACCTTATCACCAACAATCTCTTCACGTACCGCATCTGCAGTAGCCAAAAGCGGATAAATTTCTGAACCCTTTAGGTTCATTAAGTAATTCCCATCTTCAACTGAGATAGGCTCATCAAAAGCGCTATCTAAAATCTTCTTAGTTTTGGATGCCACATTAATTCTATCGTACATAATTTTAAATCAGTTCCATATAACATATAAAGTTTTCTATGAATTGAAAAAAATAATTAATTTTAATAGGTTAGATGATTTAATTTTAACTAAAAAGTGATTAAATTATTAATAAAGATTAGAAAATATTTATTAATTAAATTAAGTAAAAAATCAGACATTTTAAGGTAAAAATGATTATTTTTATACATTTAATTTAAATTAGCAATTTTTAAATTTTACTAATTTACTTATTCCTCATTAAAAATCAATGAATTTATAAATTTCTCTAATTTACTTATTCTTTAATAAAAATCAAATAATCAAATATTAATATTATAAGGAATAAAAAGAGATACAATGAAGAACGTAACACGTGGCTTATTAATTGGAAGAATGCAACCTGTTCATAATGGCCATATCCAAATTATAGAAAAGACATTGAATTTTGTTGATGAAGTTGTAATTGGTATTGGAAGCGCTCAGTTAAGCCATGAGCTAAAGGACCCATTTACTGCAGGTGAAAGGATCATGATGATGACCCAAGCATTGGATGATGCAGATATCGACCCTAAAAGGTATTACATCATACCTATTGAAGACATCAATAGAAATGCATTGTGGGTTGCTCAAGTCAAGATGCTGACTCCTCCTTTCAGTAATGTATATAGCGGAAATGCTCTTGTAAAAAGATTGTTCAAGGAAGATGGATACGATGTCTATCAGCCAGAGCTATTTGATAGGGAAGTCTTGTCTGGAACTGAAATAAGAGATAGAATTTTAAATGATGGAGATTGGAGATCTCTTGTTCCTAAAGCTACAGCAGATGTCATTGACGAGATAGATGGAGTATGCAGGATCAAAGAATTGAGCAAAAAGGAATTAAGTGAAAAATGATCCTTATTCATTTTCTATTTTTTTAGAAAAATTATATAACAATAGTTATATTTATTAATAAAAAAATTAAATATATTAATGGAATAAGACAAATTAACTTTAAGTATCAAACTTAAATTTTTTATTCATTATTTATTAGGATGATAAAATGGTAATAAAAATTGTAGAGAAAGACGAAGAATACTTCACTATTGGAGACTTAATTGAAGACATTAAAAAATCACAAAGAGTTGATGAAGCTGGAGCAATTTACAGTTTTGAAGGAATCGTAAGAGGAACAGAAGAAAACAAGACTGTAGATAAACTTACATTAACTCTCCCAGATAAGGAAAAGGGATTAGCAGATATCGAATCCATTGTAGAAACAGCTAAAGTGAAACATGGAGTATTTGAAATAAGCGTTATCCATTATATTGGAGAGTTCTACACAGGAGATCAATTATTCCTTGTAGTTGTTCTCGGACCTCATAGAGGCGAAACCTTAGAAGCTCTCACAGAAGTTATTGAAAGAGTTAAACATGAAATTGACTTTAAAAAAGAAGAGCTTTCCAATCAAGGAACTAAAGTTATAATGGCAGGAGGATAATTCTTCCCCCATTACTATTTTATTAAATAAACTTATTAATTATTTCAATGCGAAAAAATATTATTAATCATTAAAAAAAAAAAAGCTTTTTTTAAAATATTTAAAAGATTAAAAAGAGATAGATTTTACAAAATCTATAAAATTACCTAAAAACTTATTTTAACAGAACAGACCATTAAAATATCTAAATACTATTTAAATAATACTATTAATTATAAATTTCTAAACTTTATTAAAATTAAAGTTAAAAGTAAGTAAATAGAATAAATCTATTTAGCTACCATTACTTCGGTAGATTTAATAATAGCTTTTACTTCATTACCAATAGCTAATTCTAATTCTTCTGCAGATTCTCTGGTAATTGCTGCAGTGAGTAAAGCTGGATCTTCTACTTTAATTTTAATGCTTGCCATTACAGCACCTAATTTTAAACTTTCAACAGTTCCTTTAATACCGTTTCTTGCACTAATTTCCATTTTATCACCAATAAAAATAAAATTATTAATTTTCTAATTTTTAAAACTATTAAACTTATTTAGCTACCATTACTTCAGTAGATTTGATAATAGCTTTTACTTCGTCTCCTTCTTTTAAGTCTAATTCTTCTGCAGATTCTCTGGTAATAACTGCAGTGATGACACCAGGTTCGGTTATTTCAATTTTAATACTTGCCATGACTTCACCTAATTTTACATCTTCGACTTTTCCGGTTAATCCGTTTCTTGCACTAATTTCCATAATAATACCTCGATATGAATTTATCAATAATTATACAATTCGATAATTGCATATAATGTAATTTGTCTTAATACTATATAAATATTACTATTAAAGCAATTAAAATAGTTTTTTACGATTACGATTTTTTTACATATCGAAAAAGGAAATCTGAATTTTTTTAATCGATAATAATATTACATTATAAAGAGAAAACTAAAAATTATTTCAATGAAAACAATATTAAAATGAGATTAAAAATTTCAAAAAAAGGAAAATATTGATTGAAATTGAAAAATTTTAATTTAACTAGCAAAAAAATGGGAATAAAAAGATTAAATTAGTCTAAATATTAGAAAACTTTATTAAATAAGTCTTTTAAAAATATGATTAGATAATTGTTGAATATTTTAAGATTTGAAAATCAAAAATGAAAGAATTAAAAAATAGAGAAATAAAATTATAATTTTTAAAAATTCAAAATTCTAAGATGTGTTATTATGTCACGCCAAAAATTCATCAGAGACAGTATCCATGGAAACTTGCCGCTAACTGAATTTGAAGTGGAAGTATTGGACTACCCACAAGTTCAAAGATTAAGAAGGGTAAAGCAATTAGGATTCATTTCATTGATCTATCCTGGAGCTAACCACTCTCGTTTTGAGCATTGCATTGGAACAATGCATCTTGCATCAAAGCTTGCTGAACAATTGGAATTGGATGAACATGACAAGGAATTGGTTAGAATGGCTGGTTTATTGCACGATGCAGGACATGGCCCATTCTCACATGTTTCAGAAGCTGTTTTTGATGTTCCTCATGAAGAGTTAACCGGTTTTATAGTGACAAAAACCAGCTTGGCAGACAAGCTATCAGAAAAATTCAACACACAAGAAATTGTCGATATCATTAACGGTAAAGGCAGATTAGGCCCTATCATCTCTGGAGAATTGGATATGGACCGTATGGATTACCTCATTAGGGACTCACATTACACTGGGGTGGCTTATGGAGTAATCGATACTGAACGTATCATAAGCAACTTAAAGCTAAAGAGAGAATTGATATTGGACATCAAAGGTGTTCAAGCTGCAGAAGCAGCACTTACAGCCCGTTATCTAATGTATCCAAGTGTTTATCAGCACCACACTACAAGAATCATCAATGCAATGTTTAGAAGATGCCTAAGGCATATGATCAGTCAAGACATTGTAAATCCTAATGAGATGTACAAATACGATGATTCAGACATGATAAGCATGTGCAGAAGCTCTGAAGGATTTTCAAGAGACATAATGGAACGCATTGACAACAGACAGTTATTGAAGGTAGCCAGATCAGAACCTGTAAATGGATTTGAAAACCCTGAGCAAATATTTAAGATTGAAAAGGAAAAACTGGCTAAGGCAGAAGAGGAAATCAGTGAAGACTTCGGTTTAGACAGAAATTACGTTATCTTAAACATATCTGAATATCCAAGTTTTGATGAGATGAAAACATGGGTGTCCTTTGGAGAAAACCTATACCATCTTAACGAGATTTCAAGCATAGTGGGTGCTTTAAGCAGTGCAAGGTTCAATTCAGCAGATATTGCACTTTATGTTCCTAAGGAAGATATGGGAAAAATAAATAGGTTAAAGCTAGACAATTACATTGATTTGCCAGAAAGAGTGAATAAATTTGATACAATTCATTTTGAACAGTCTACATTGTTTTAAATTAAATAATAAAAATAACAATAAATAAAATATAATTATATCATAAATAAGATTAATATTATTTTCAAGAGAGGATAAGATGATAGTAATAGCTATTACAGGTGCAAGTGGAGTAATCTACGGAGTTGAAATGCTAAAGGCACTGAAAGAACTTAATGTAGAAACAGGATTATTAATCAGCGATTCAGCTAAAATAGTGATGAAATATGAATTGAACGATTGCAATTTAGAAGAGATTGAATCATTGGCAGACCACTATTTCGAAGCGAATGAGATCGATTCATCCATCAACAGCGGTTCATTTAAATTCGATTCCATGGTTATCATCCCTTGTTCCATGAAAACCGTATCTGCAATAGCTAATGGCTATGCATCCAACTCAATTAGCCGTGTAGCGGATGTTGCATTGAAAGAGAGAAGAAACCTTGTTTTAGTGCCAAGAGAAACCCCATTAAGGGATGTTCATCTTGAAAATATGCTTAGAATCTCTAAAGAGGGAGGAATTATCCTACCTGCAATGCCTGCATTCTACCATGAACCTAAAGACATCAAGGACATGACTGACTTTATTGTAGGAAAAGTATTGGATGTTTTAAGAATAGACAATGAAATGTTTAAAAGATGGGAAAAACCATAATCAAATACCCAATAAATAATTTCTTTTGAGTTGGAAATATGATTAATGACTTTGATTTATTAACAACATGTGACATATCAGGATTCCTAAAAGAGGAAATCAGATCAATCATAATCTATAAATCTGATGTAAATGATTCAGATATTGTTTTAGACATCAATTGCGGTGTTGGAGAGATCTCATCAGAATTTTCCAATCTTGCTCAAAAGGTATATGCAATAGATGAAAGTCCACAAGCCATCACAATAAGTGAAAATAATATTAAAAAGCATGGAAATATCGATAATGTTGAATTGATGAATGAGAATGACTTATCTGCAATTGAAAAAATAGAAAATTTTGATATTGCTATACTACATGCCAAGAATGACAATTACAATGAAATCTTAGATATTGTCCATGAAAAAATTAATTCTAAAGGCAGAATACTTATTTTAACCAATTTCCTTGACATTGAAGTGAATGTAGTCAATAAATTGGATGAATTGAATTACAATCCACAAATCACCCAAGTAAACATTACAAAAGGGCAATTATTGTATAAGGGAATAAAAATGGAAAGTCAAAATCCAATGACTATCATTTTTGCTAAAAAAAGATGATTGTAAAAAAAAGTTATATGAAAAATAGCTTTAAAAAGACATTAATTGATATTACTCTAAATCATCAAGATCTTCTTTTCTGTTAAAGTTTCTAAAGTCCTTTTCAAAGAGAACCCTATTGTCAACTTCTATAAAGCAAGGATTTTTCAAGCCTTTAATGAATGACTTTACATATAAGTTATCTTCTTTTAAAAGCTCATCAATCTTATTCAAATTCTCTTTTTTATATATTGCATGCAATGGCTCAGAGTTTGCTATTTTCATGTCAACGGTCATTTCACTTGCATCATCAAAATTAAATTCATCATTATCCTTGAACTTGTCCTTATTTGATTTTATGTGAAATGGAATGATTGCATCAATATCAGATTCCAAGTTTTCATCCAATAGCTTAAACATTGCATCTATATTTTCCTCACTGATAAAAGGGGAATCACAAGGCAAAACAAGTGCATAATCTGTTTTTATATTCTTCAACCCAGTCATGATTCCTGATATTGGACCTTTTCCCTTAATCTCATCCTCAACAAAATTTAATGAATAATCAAAATTATCTTCAATATCATCATCACAATACTGATTAAGTAATGACTGATAATCAGCTATCCTTTGAGCATCATTTAAAACAATTGTAGCATCATTTATTTTATAGTTTAATCTTTCAAGTATGTGTAAAATCATAGGTTTCTCTTTAATAATCATAGACCCCTTATCCTGACCCATTCTTCTACTCATTCCTCCTGATAAAACTATGCAAGAATACAATTTTTGACCATTCATAAACATCACTATAAAAATAAAAGTGAATTAAATTAAAAAAAGAAAAGTTTGATTAATTGAAATTTGAAAATCAATTAATCATTGAATTAATCTATTCCTTTACATGAACATCCGCTTCGCTATCGAATGGATTGGTACGGATAGCAAGTGAAGTCATGTAAGGATAGTATTTTTTAAGGTATTTTAAATAATAAACCCATTCATACACCAATTTAGTGTATACTCTCTTCATATCACCGTTTAAGTGATTGAAATCAGCATCTTTAATGTCTGAGAATTCACCTCTACGGGAAAGCTCTTCATCCAAATGCAATAAAGCAAGCAAGAGTGAAGAGAATTCATCTTTTTCCAAAAGATTAGGGTTGTTGATGAGGTTTACTAAAAATTCCCTTTTTTCAACAAGAATTGAATGAAAATTTGTTAAGAACTCCTCTCTTTCTTCTGGCGGAATATCCACTTTGAAGTCAAGCCCATTTTCTTTCAATTCCTTCATCTTATTATCGAAATCCTTTTCATCCCAGTTTCTGATATCCTTTAGGTTTTCGGTATTGATCTTGTTCTTATTGACTTTGCTGAGCTCAGCTAAAAGATCATTTCCAATTTCTGAGAAGAAAGTACCCATAAGCATGTCTATTTTCTCTAAAATAGCTTCATGTTCCTTTTTGCCCATTATGCCTTCAAGCAGGAATGCGACAATCAATATGTCAATTGGAATGAAACCTATATGTTTCCAAAGATAAGCAATAATCTCTTCACCATCTCCAAAGATAAGATATCTTGCTAAAAAGATGGCAACTGCCAAGACAAACATGATTATTGCAAATCTGATTTTCCAACTTCTTTCGTTGTTTTCTCTCATTTTATAAACTCCAATAAAAATTATAAAAATTATAAAAATTATACAAATTATACAAATTATCAATCAGTATAAGACTTTTTAATCAAATAAGCAAATAATTGTTAATTAATTTATATAGTAGTTTATTCCTTTAATTTAATAAAGTATTCGTTTTAAGAAGTGGAAATTAAATTCGTTAAGTATTTAATAACCAGGGTCAAATTTAAAAACTTTAGCAGCTAATTTCAAACCAGTATCCTTAACAAAAGTATTGATTAATAAATAAGCCACTAGCCATCTTAAAGGCCATAAGATTAAACAGTTTTCCATTGAAATTCCATTTCCAGTTAAATAAAATGGAAGTACACCAAAAATGATTGGCATAATAATGCTCATCATAAAACTAATCCAAAATGCAACAGGATTCCAAAGTCTTTTAATAAAATCTAACATAATATAATCTCTCCTTTATAGTAAATTTTTTAAAATATTTTATAAAACCTGTTAAAAATAGAATAAATAATTTTTTTAAAATATTTTATCTACTATTTAAAGACTTTAAAAAGCAATTCTATTTAGAATTGTAAAAAATAATTATTTGATTTAAAAAACAACAAATCAAAATAAAAATGATCTTTAAAAAATAATTGAAAAAGAATAATGATAGATTATTCTAAATTCAAATTAATAGTCCCAATTATTCAAAATTTGGATAATTTGGACTTTCGTTAGTGATCATCAATTCATGAGGATGTGATTCCTTGATACCACTTGCAGTGATTCTAACGAAACGAGCAACTTCCTTCATGTTTTGGATGTCACGAGCACCACAGTAACCCATGGAAGACTTTAATCCTCCAACCAATTGGAATACAACTTCAGCCACAGTTCCCTTATATGGAACTACACCTTCTACACCTTCAGCCACTAATTTTGAATGTTTCATGTGGGTGCCTTTATCCACTTCTTGGAAGTATCTGTCTGCTCCACCACCGGATCCACCAGTCATAGCTCCAATGGAACCCATTCCACGGTAGGTTTTGTATTTTCTACCATTCATGGTAACTATGTCACCAGGAGCTTCCAAGGTTCCTGCAAGCAAGTTACCAAGCATTACAACATCTGCACCGGCACCAATAGCTTTTGCAATGTCACCGGAGTATCTGAGTCCTCCGTCAGCAATGACAGGAACTCCAGCTTCGCTAGCAATATCTGCCACTTCTGCAATAGCTGTAACCTGTGGTACACCGATACCTGCGACAATACGGGTAGTACAAATGGAACCAGGACCAATACCTACCTTAAGACCGTCTGCACCATGAGCAATCAAGTCTTCTGCAGCTTCACGGGTTGCAATGTTACCCATACATAAGTCTGCATCGATATTGTCCTTGATGGTTTCTGCAAATTTAACTACATTCATGTTATGAGCATGAGCACAGTCGATTGAAATGATGTCTGCTCCAGCTTCATCCAATGCCATAGCTCTGTCCAAATCGAAAGGACCACAAGCTGCTGCAACTAAGTATTTACCATTCTTATCAAGTGCAGCATTAGGGTGTTGATCTTGATTTAAGATATCCTTAATGGTAAGAATACCTACCAAATCACCATCTTCACTAACAACAGGCAATCTTTCAACCTTGTTTTCATAAGCGATATCCAATGCCTCTTCAGAAGGGGTGTTCTCTTTGATTGTAACAACTTCAGAGGTCATTATGTCCTTGACTAATTTTTTGGAATCAGATTTTAGGAAAGGCCTTACATCTCTTTTAGAGATGATTCCAACAATCTTCTCGTTTTCAATAACAGGAAGACCGCTAACTGATTCGTTTTCCATAATGTCTTGGACAGTTTCAATGGAAGATTCAGGACTGATTGTCACTACATCACGTACGGTAATGTCTTCAGCGCTTTTTACTTTTTTAACCTCTTCCACTTGTGCCTCTTGAGTGATGTTACGGTGAATAACACCGACTCCTCCTTCTTGAGCAAGTGCAATAGCTAAATTTGCTTCAGTAACTGTGTCCATTGCAGCACTCATAATAGGGATATTTAATTGGATGTCTTTAGTTAAGTTTACTTTAGTTTCTACATCCTTTGCTTCAATCCAGGAAGCGTTAGGAACTAATAAAAAATCATCATAAGTGTAACCAGGTTTTGCATTATATATCTTATCTGAAAATTGCAATTTTTTTCCTCCTAAAAATTGTAAAAAATAAAAGTGTAATTAAAAATTAATGAAAATGATTTAAAAAAAATTATCCTAATTTAAGAAAATTAAGATAATTATAAGCATATATTTAAAAAATATTTGAAATTATTCTTCAAAGGATTTAACGAGCTCTTTTAATTCAGCTACAGCAGTTCTATCAATGTGTCCGGTGTTTCTGTCTCCACCTACACAAGCAGCTCCTCTAACACCAACTACATCACATCCAATGTCATATAATGGTTTTAATTGGTCTTTTTTAACAGAACCTGCTAAAGCTACTTTCAATCCATAGCCATGAGCTTCTTCAGTGAATTTTTTACAATCATCAATATCTAAGTAATCAAATAAAGTGTGCCCATCTTTAACAGCAGTGTCTAACATAGCCAAATCTGCTCCAGCATCTCTTGCCACTTTAGGAATATCCCATGGACTTACAGCTCCAACTCTATGAGCATCAGCATAACCGGAAGCAACAACAATAGCATTAGAATCTGTATCCTTTACAGTTTTAACTACGTTTTCCATTACTTCTAAAGCTTCTTCATAGTTACTTGGACCGTATAATCCTACTTTAATGTAATCTGCACCAGAAACCAATGCACCCATAGCAGCTAAAGATACGGTTCCAGGCTTGTATGGAACATCTCCTAAAGTTGCACTTACAAGCATGTCATCAGGAGTAAGTTCTCTGATATCCTTAATAACCCAAGGGAAATTTGCACCAAGGGAACCTTCTTTAGGATTTTTTACATCAACTATGTCTGCTCCACCTTCAATGGATTCAATAGCTTCATCATGATTTATAGGACTAATTAATAAAAGCAAATATATTCCTCCAAACTATATAATTTTCATTAGTTATCTTAATTTAATTAATATTTAATTATTACAATTAGTTAACCTTTTAATTATTTAAAATTAACTAATTTTTATTTAAAATTTTTATAATGAAATTATTATTAATTTTATAAAAAATAATATCATATAAATATTTTAGATTATTTATATATTTATAAATAATAATATAAATACTTTTTATTTTTATATTCCTTTAAATACTTTAGATAAAAAATGGAAATGACCATTGTAAGGAATATGTGAAAAAATCACTAAAAAAAGAGAAAGGAGTTAAAAATAACTCCAAAAATAAAATTTAATTTTTTCTAATAGCTAATGAAAACAATGCAAATATAGATAAAATAGCTAAAGCTAATGGATGCCCTGTCTTTTTCTTATGAATATCTATAGGCTTTTTAGAATTTTTGACATGATTTCCATTTGATTTTGAATCTAAATTCTTATCTAAACCTTTATCATCATTTCCAAAAAGATCATCTGGGAAATAGTCATCCCATGAGAACTCATCATAATCCTCACCCTCTTTTGGATCGCTTTCAGGATCATCAGTGCCTTCCGGTTTTACATCATCAGGATTATCTGGATTTTCAGGACCATCAGGATTATCATCATCACTTTCATTCAAAATAACATCAACACTTGCTGAATCAAAGTTATTGGATTGGTTCCTATCTAGAGTGAAAGAGTTTGCACTAACGCTATTTACAACTGTTCCTTCCTCCAATGCTTTAGATGATATGACCAATAAAGCAGACTCACTGCTCTCCAAGTCACCGACTTCCCAAATTAATTCAACGATATTACCATCATCTGTAACGGTTTCCAAATCGCCTTTAGTCAATTCATATATGACAAACTCCAAACTTTCAGGAAAACTGCCGTTTACAATCACTTCACTTGCCTTATCCGGGCCATTATTGGTGACATTTATTATCCAATTTACAACCTCATCAACGTAAACAGGATTCTTATCTGCTATTTTGGTAACAGATATATCACAAATTGGAAGTATTTCCAAAGTATCGTTGTCATGATTGTTTTCCTTATTTGGTTCATAAGTGCTTGTTTCCACATCAGCGAGAACGATGATGTTCTCATTGGATTTGTTAGCTTTTGTGATGATGTTTAATGAAATCTCATCTCCACTCTCCAAATCACCAATAATCCATTCATAATTTTCCAAATCAAAAGAATCATTAGAAGAATTTAGTACAATCAATCCTAATGATTCCAAATCAGACAATGAGACTGAAACATTGGAAGCATCATTAGGACCATCATTGGAAACTACAACAATCCACTCCACAACATCTCCATAGTTAACTGTATCATTAGATGCATCGATATTGATTATCAAGTCACATACAGGATTGATTATCAATGAGTCATTATCAATATTGTTTTCATAATCAGACTCTAATGTGCTTGTTTCAACATCAGCAGTTACTGTTATGGCCTCATCAGATTTATTGACTCTTGTTGTGATAATCAATGAAACATTTTCACCACTCTCTAAATCACCAATTATCCATTCATAATCTCTCAAATCAAATGAATCATCAGAAGCATTCAAAACAATCAAATCCAATGATTCCAAATCAGACAACGAAAGGGTGACATTAACTGCATCATCAGGGCCATCATTGGAAACTACAACAATCCACTCCACAACATCATCCTTATTTACAGGACTTTCAGATACACTCACTTTAGTTATCAAATCACATATAGGCAAAGCATCAACGCTATCTGAATCATGATTATTGGATTCAATAGGCTCATATGTATCTGCACTTACATTTGCATTGAGAACCAATGGTTTATCAGAAGAATTCACTTTGGTTGAAATAACAAAACTGATTTCATCTCCAACCAATAAGTTTGGAATCTCCAATTTATTCTCAGTCTGATTGAAAGTGTCATTAGAACTGTTTAAATATATCAATTCCTCATCTGGGTAATCCAATAAGACAACAACTTTGCTTGCATTGTTTGGCCCATTGTTTACAACGGTTATTGTCCAATTGACAACATCACCAGGATTTACAATCTCTTCAGATGCATTGACTGTAATCGCCAAGTCTGCCATAAGAACCCTAATGGTCTTATTGTCCAAATTATTTGTAAGATTGGAATCCTCTTCAATGGATGATACATTTACAGGATAGTCAATAAGTCCTGTTTTATTGGTTTGAACATTGATGGCCAAAGTTTGATTTTCACCAACACCCAAGTTTCCAATATCCCAAATGCCATCATCAGGATTATATGTGCCTATTGAAGAAACAGAAGAAAAGTAAACCAACCTTTCTGGAATGATTGCACTTACATTCACTCCAGTTGCATTGTTCGGACCATTGTTCTTGACTTTAATAGTGAATTTAACTGTCTTGTTGAAATCAACATTCACTCTGCTTGATACAATGTCAATAGCTACATCAACAATAGGAATGACCTCAAATTCATTTGTTTCATCTATTTCCTTGTAATAATCATCTTCAAAATGTTCAGCATAGAGATGATATTTTCCAGGACTTAATGGATTGTCAATATAATCACTAATATTGAATTTTATATCTCCAAGAATGCCAGTTGTAAATGTTTCATTCAAGATAATCTCATTGCCTGAAATAATATCAGAAACTTCATCAATAGAAGATAATCCTGCTTGTTCACTATCAGAAATCTCTTTATAAATGATTATATTAACCAATTGGTTATCCTCTCTATCATCCTGATACAAGAGACTGCCGTTCAAGCTGTTTTGCGCCCCATCAACTGGATGTATCTCATCATTTCCTGTTATCTTTTGACCTTTTGAAGATATGTAACTCACATTATAGAAGTAGATTTCATCTATTGATGCAGTATTATAGATTGCATTTGCAATATTATTGCCTCCAATTAAAGTCAAGTTAATTAAAATGTCGCTTTCATTGAAATAGCTGATAGCAGGGTTTACATATGAATCCAAAATATATGACCAAGCTTGATTCTTATCAAAATTGGTATTGGATAATGTCATTTTTGACCCATCTGTATAAATGGCTGAACCGTTACGAGCGGTATTGAATATGAAATTAGATGAATCAACAGTATTGTTATCTCCTTTAATGTAGATGGCTCCACCTAATCCGCTGATGATATCAGACTTATTCGGAATTGCAGAGTTATTTGAAAAATCAGAAGCAATTATGTTGGCATTTGAACCTTCAATATAGATTGCCCCTCCCTTCTTGCTTACATTGTTGAAGCTTAGATTATTCAATATCAGATTGCTGTTAGAGCCTTTAATGTAAATTGCAGCTCCATTTTCACATGAATTGTTTTTGAAATTGCTGTCATAAACATATGTGTTAGGCCCTTTAATGTATACAGAACCATTCACCAGTTTATGATTTGTGAAATTAGAACTGAAAATATTCGAATTTGATCCAACCACATAAACGGCAGCTCCATAGCTTGCCCGGTTTGCATCAAAGCTTGAATTCAACACTGAAACGTCTGTTCCATTAATCAATATTCCAGCACCAATGTTTTTAGCGAAATTCTCATTGAATGTGGAATTGACTATTATTGCCTCATTTCCCATTATGAACAATGCGCCACCATCAGTGCCAGTAGCCTTATTCTCATTGAATGTAGAGTTAATAACCCTTACATTGTTTCCTTTTACTTGAATCGCACCGCCCATAGGAGCAGTGTTGTTTTCAAAAATGCATGAATTGATATTTACGCTAATGTTGTTTACCTCAAAACCAGTACTTATAGCACCTCCATAAATTCCAGCACTATTATTTATGAAAATACAATCGATTATGTCACCATCTGAATGCAATGTGGTGGCTCCTCCCACTCTATTGCAATAATTATTGATGAAAGTGGAATTTGAAACCTTTATTCCAGGACGGAAGCAAAATGCACCTGCATGAGTGGTTTCATTGTCAGAAATGGCTGAATTGTTGATGAATAGACAATTTTCAACAGTCCCCTTATTGATCATTGTTTCTGAAACCCCTACTTGCAATCCTCCACCGCAAGCCTGAATGCTCTCATTGTTCCTAACGGTATTGTTAATGAATGTGCAATTTCTAACTGTAACATTGTTTGCAGCTATAGCCACATTCGAATATTTCCATGAAAATCCGTTATAGAAATTAGAGTTTTCCAAGAGGAAATTTGTAGTGTTTGGATAAACATAAATATGCGCACAGAATGTGCTTGCATTATTATGATTGAAATTGCAGTTGCTTATTTGTCCATTGCCTTCCAGATAGTAGACTGCCTTGTCATTTGCATTAATGAAATTGCAGTTTACTAATTTTACATTAGGAACGGTGACCCTAAAAATTCCAGATAGCTTTTTTGCATCTAAAGTTGCTCTAACATCTCCAGAACCACCACTTATAGTTACGGATTTGTTAACTATAATGACTGTCCCATTTCCGGTAAATGTCTTTCCGTTTAGATTGATTGTATCACCGGATTTTGCACTGTTGATTGAACTTTGAATGCTGCTGAATGTATTTCCACTAGGGCTGATACTAGATTTTAGAGAACTCTCATCTGAATTAATAGAACTTAAATTGGGACTGTAATCCCCATCCAAGTTGGATAATTCATTCATAGATCCTACACAATCCTCATCCTCATTGCTATTTACAATATTATCACTTATATCTTCATTTAAATTTGTAAAGGAAGATTCAGACTGTGAATCGATTGCAACTGAATTAAAGCTTAAATCCTCCAAATCAGTTGCACTAACAGTTGAAAATGTTAAAAATACACAGAGAATCATACAAATTAAACATATAATTTTTAATTTCAATGTACATAACACCTCATAAAATTTAGAAGAAAAATAACCCTAAAGAATTCCCAACAATAAAAATCTTAAAAATGACTGAAATTAAAAAAATATTGAAAAAGAATTTTTAGAAAATATTTCTCTTCAAAAATAGATAGTTAGTCATCATTTATAAATTAAACAGTTTTTATAGGTTTAAAATTGATTTAAAAGTAAAATATTATTTTAATATTAAAATAAGATTATAATTAAAGAGTAATTTATCAAATAAATGATATGTTGTATTTAAATTAGAATTAATTAAATTAAATCAATATTAATTGAAATTAAAATTAAAATTAAAAATAGTTAAAAAAATTATAAATAATAAACTAATTTAGTAAAAAAATTAGGATTATTCATTCTCATAATAGAAAATAGACTCCAAGAAGTCAAGATTCTTATAAGTGGAATTATCACTTGAACTTGGAATTATGATTCCATAGCCAGAATATTCTCCTTTTCCAGCATAAATGAGAATTGGATCTCCATTATCCATATCTGTTGAATAGACTTGCCTTTGGGAAGGAGTTTCGAATTCGCATTTGAAAATGTCCAATACATACCAGTCATTATCATCCACATTCACGTAATAGGTTTCATATTCTGTGATGTTGAATCCATCTGATTCAATGTTGTATGAATGGTTTGAGTCAATCAGCTGAGCTTCACCTTCTCCGCTTAGATAAGCATTCCTATCTATTGACAGGTTATAAGGCTCATTGCCCCAATTTTCGTGAGGATTCATATTGTAGCTGTATTTATCAAGAGAGATATTGTCTGCACTGTCCTCTAGAACTGAAGTGTCATAATCGCTTGAATTATTGCTGTCATAGGCAAAAAATGTTATTATTGAAAAGAGCATCAATAGAATGAAAAGAGCTATGCATACCTTTTTAAAAGGAAATTTCTCTTCATTTCCAATGTTTCCCTTATCATTTCCAGAACTCTTTTTGGAAGAGCTTTCAAAAGGATTTGTAGAGCTTCTGTTATCAAAATCATCAAATGGACCATCAAACTCTTCTTTTGCTTGTGAGTTTGAATAGTGATCGGCCTTGTATCTTGGAATGTATTCCCAACCGCAATTAGGACAAAACTTTGCATTATCAGAAAGTTCCCTGCCACAGTTTCCACAATATTTTGCCATTTTCAACCCCCTTAAACAAACAATTCAACAAAATACTAAATTATAAAAAATAATTATAAAAAAAGATTTTCAAAAACATTAAAAAAATATAAAATAATATCAAAAAAGTAAAAAAAAAGAGAATAATAAAAACTACTTATTCTCATTTAACTTCATCATCTACTTCAATACCCATTTTAGCGGCCATTCTAGCAAGAATGATGGTTACAACAACAGCTAAGATAGTTACAATAATAGCATAAATGAATAATCCGCTAAGTGCGTCTCCAGTACCTACTAAAGTTTCAATTAACTTTTGGATTGCATCGTTCCATGCTAAACCTGCAACTAAACCGAATGCAGTGGTTACTAAGGTAATAATAGTTTTCATAACAGTTTTTGCTACCATAATATATCTCCATAATATTTTTAAAAAAACAACTAAAATTAGCAATTTTAACTTCAATAAGGAAATTCACTCATAAAATTTCAGTTAAATAGAATTGACTAATTTTTAGTTATTTAATATTATGCAATTTATCCATATATAAAGTTATTACTAAAATACAGTTATATTATTACATTAAAATAAGATTTGCTTAATTTTCAGTTAAGATTTTAAAAATAAGTGAAAATTATAAACATAAATGATAAAATAAAAACATTAACTAGGATAAATATTGTAAAATTTGATAAAAAATAATCTAATAAATAATATCCACCATATCATTTCTTAGAAAATTCTCATCAAAACTGACTATGGAATCTAACGAAAACAATTTTGCAGTAGTTATAATTGAGCAGTCAGTGAATCCCAATTTATGCTTTGCCTTTAAATCCTTATCTCTTCTTCGATTAAGACGCTTATATGTGCTAAGCACTGAATCATTGAAATCTGGAATTTCATATTCATTGATCCAAATGAAATTATCTTTCATCATATTGTAGGTATTTTTAGCTACTTCAACACTATCCTTTTGACCTAATATGTTCATTACTTCTGATACAATCTGATTGGAAACATAACATTCATTTGAAACAGTTAAATTCTCTTTAATTTCCAATTTAACTGCCCTCTCATGCAACTCATCATTCGGTAGAATGGCAGCCACAATGAAATTAGTATCCAATAATAATTTGCTCATTCATATAACTCCTTTTCCAATTGAACTGCATTTGTTTTAGTCTTTACAGTTCCTGATCCCATCATGTCCCTAAAGGATAATTTTTTCCTGAAAGAAACTACAATTTCTCCACGATCATTCTCTTCCCATTCAACTATATCATCCGGCTGAACATCATACTTTTTTCTATATACTGCGGGAATTGTAGTTTGATTCTTTTTATAGACTTTAGTTTCAATAACCATAAAAATCACCATACTTTTTAATTATTGCTATGTAATATTATATTTACTATACTTTATAAAAGTTACTATGATGATTTTATTTTACTAGTCAAAAATAATTTATTTTACAATGAAATATTAGACTTTAGACATTATAAAAATTTTTAAAGTGCGAAATTGTGAATAAACACAAATGTGTAAAAA
>NZ_JAEDCO010000005.1 GCF_016294135.1 Methanobrevibacter ruminantium | reverse complement strand
CATCCTTGATATTTGCCATCACCGGCATAAGTAAAATCACCATACCAGTTTTCATTAGGGGCATCCTGCAGATATTCTGCATTTTCTATAAAGAATTCACCGTTTTCATCCGTTTGTGTAGTTACTAATGTTCCCATTTGATATCCTGGCTTATGATATGTAATTGTTTTATTCTTTACAGCTTGGCCATAGGAATCAATCAATGCACCTTTAAATGATTCTCCTTCCTCAATTTCTGTGGCGTTCACTATCATGAAAGTAGTCACGTCATTGTTGAATTGGAACCAAAAGATGCCAATGCATATTGCAAAACCAATTAGCAGAATTAAAAAATAATAGCTTTGTTTTTCCATTTAGACACCTTAATTTTAGTTTTAACATTATAATTAATAATATATTAGAAAATATTTTAAATAAAGTTTACTTTTTATCTAAGAATGTTTACAATCAAATAGGAAACTTTATTTTAATGAATTAATATATAATTAATTATTAGTATAAATTAGATAACTTTAATTTTTTTAAATTAATCTCGAGATTTTAATTTATTCTAATTTTCGATATTTAAATATTTAAATGGTGAAAAAATGGAAATTAACGGTGTAGAAATTAAAGATACTTACGCAGAAGGTTTCGGAATTAAAGTAACTAGAATTTTAGTAACTGCAGCAACTCCAAGACTTGCAAAAATCGCAGCAACTGAAGCAACTGGTTACGGAACTTCTGTAATTGGATGTCCTGCTGAAGCAGGTATTGACTGTTTTGTACCAGCTGAATGCACTCCTGACGGAAGGCCTGGTTACGCAATCATGATTTGTCAAGGTGGTAAAAAAGCACTCGACCACGAATTAATGGAAAGAATCGGTATGTGTGTATTAACCGCTCCTACTGCAGCGGCATTCAACTTACTTGAATCTGAAGAAACCTTAAAAACCGGTAACAAACTCAAATTCTTCGGTGACGGTTTCGAAAAAGAATGCTGCATTGACGGCAGAAAAGTACACTCCATTCCAATCATGTCTGGTGACTTCTTAGTGGAATCCGAATTCGGTTACAAAGATGGTGTAGCTGGAGGAAACTTCTTCATTTTAGCTAAAGATGTAATGGCTGGAGTAAAAGCAGCCCAATTAGCTGTAAAAGCAATTTCCCATGTACCTGGTACTATTACCCCGTTCCCTGGTGGTATGGTTGCTTCCGGTTCCAAAGTAGGATCCAACAAATATTCCAAATTCTTAAACGCATCCACTAACGAAAAAATGTGTGTAACCTTAAAAGACCAAGTAGACTCTGACATCAGAGCTGATGCTGACGGTGTATTTGAAATCGTTATTGATGGTGTAGATGAAGAGTCTGTAAAAGCAGCTATGAAAGCGGGTATTATGGCAGCTTGTACCGTTGATGGTGTACTCGAAATTAGTGCAGGTAACTTCGATGGTAAGTTAGGTGCTTACATCATGAAATTACACGAATTATTCGAATAATTCTGTAATTAATTAAAATTTAATTCAATTAGTACATTAACTTAAGATGGTGTATTAATATTTTGAGATAATTTTATTATCTCAACTCTTTTTCTTTTTTTATTATTATCTCTTTATCTATTTTTTAACAAATTTTTGAAATTGCTTACAATTTATTGAGTAGAGGAATGGTCTGAATGAAGGAATATTTGCTGGAGACAAAAAGCATTGATTATATGAATCCACATATTCAAGAAAAGGTTCAGGAATTAAAAGATCGATCATGTGATGATGCAGATTATATTAGAAGGGCTTATCTCTTTGTCAGAGATGAAATTCCACACTCTTGGGATATACAAACAGATATAGTTTCAAGGACAGCCAGTGATGCATTAATAAATGAGACAGGGATATGCTGGGCAAAATCATGTCTTCTTGCAGCACTTCTTAGAGCAAATGGAATTCCATCAGGAATCAGTTATCAACTCCTTACAATAGCTGAAGATGACAGTTTAGGCTATATTGTCCATGCTTTGAATACTGTTTATAATGAAGATTCAAGTAAGTGGATTAGACTTGATGCTCGTGGAAATGTCGGAAATGATGGTGATAAGTTTAGTTTAGAAAAAGATTACTTGGCTTTCTCACCTAGAAGTGAATTTGGAGAAATCGATTATAATGACAACAATCCTGATTTGGATGAAAGACTAGTTAATAAACTTGAAGAAACTGAAAATCTAATGGAAATGAAAATAGATTTTGAGTTTTAATTCATTGAGATTATAAAAAAGGAGTTAAGAGTTTACTCTTTAAATTGTTTAGTAAACTCATTTATTTCATCAAAGCTTAAATTAACTCCCAAAACAATTCCCTCATTTTCAAGCTCTTTAATAGCCATATTTAAAAAGAATTGGTCAGGTCCGGACACCAAATGGGAATGAACTTCATTTACAGTGCTGTAAATAGTTTCCAAGGATTCTCTAACATTTTTGTCGGAATTGATTCTTTCAATGAAGGCGTCCTCTTCACTTTTGTCCAAAACGCCAATTGTTCTTGAAACGGGAGTCTTGATTCCATGGAAATGATATTCAATATTTTCAAGATGGCAATTGTATTTTCTAAGGATTTCCAATTCTTTTCCTATGATTTCAACACCATGTTTTTCGGTAATATGGACTAGATTAGGCTGTACAGAAGCGAAGTAAATGTCAGTTCCGCCACTTGCTTCAGGAGATATAACCTTATTTGCACCGGCATGCTTTAATCTTTTAATGCTTTCCTTTTTGCTTGCCCTTGAAACAATCCATGCATCATTATATAATTCCCTTGTTGTAAGGACGATAAAAAGATTATCAACATCACTTCCAGTTGCAACTATCACGCCTAATGATTTGTCAATATTGACTTTTTTAAGAGTCTTATCTTCAGTGGCATTTGCATTAAGCAAGATTACATTTTCATTTTCTTCTAAATCTTCTAATCTCTTTTCATTTTTTTCAATAATAATTACTTTCTGGTTTCTTTTCATTAATTCCTCGCAAACTGCAGCACCTACTCTTCCAAATCCACATAATATATAGTGATTTTTCATATCTGATAATTTCCTTTCCATAATTCTTCCACTCCTCATATCTTGAAGGTTTTGTGTAACTGAATTAATGATAAATGTAACGATATAGGCTAGAACCCCGACTCCTGATAGTGCTAATGTGACAGAAAAGATCTTTTGCAATGGAGTTATTGGGATAATGTCCCCATATCCCACTGTAGCAAGGGTTATTATAGTGTAATATATTGAATCGTATATGTCCAATCCCATAATGTAAATGGACCCTAAAATCCCATATATTAATATAATAAAAATAATGAGCACTGCATAAATTCCTGTCCTGTCTTTTGTAGAATAATTATATGTGATTTTTATGCCCTTCATCATTACTCCTCATTTCAGGTTCCGTTTTTAATTTCTTAAGAAAGTTCTAAATTTTTAATTTTCAGCATTGGTTAATATTTTTCAATTATTGTCCTTATATTTAATTATTAGATTGATTATATAATATAATGTTTATGTAATTTTTATATGCTTGTGAATCTATAAAAATTTTATTTAAATTGATTAAGGTGAAACAATGGATCCGATTGACATGATTACAACAGATTATAATTGTGAGTATTTAGGGCTTTCTCGCTTGTGCTTAATGGAAAATGCAGGAAAATCAATATCTGATGAGGTAGCTACCCTTTCTACTTTCAAGTTTTCAAAACCTGTTAGGATACTAATATTTACAGGTTCTGGAGGAAACGGTGGAGACGGTTTTGTAGCAGCAAGACATTTATTGAACAGGGGCTTTGAAGTGGAAGTCTACTGCTTGAATGCTCTAGAAGAGATTAAGTCTGATGATGCGCTCACAAACCTCGAAATTCTCATGAATATGGAGCCAAGAGTTTCACGATTATCTGTTGATTTCATTAGTGATTCTACTGATTTGGACAATCTTGATTTTGACTCAAACAGTGAATATATTGTTCTTGATTGTCTTCTTGGAACTGGAATCAAAGGTAAACTTAGAACAAAGGTAAGAAAAACCGTTGAACTCATTAATGAAATAGATGGCTTGAAAGTGGCTATTGATGTTCCTTCAGGTTTAGATCCATTGACTGGAGAAATATCAGACATTGCTGTTGAAGCGGATTATACTGTAAGCTTCCATAAAATAAAGACTGGAGTCAAATTGGCTGGTGAGGAAAAGACAGGGGGAGTAATCACCTGTGATATTGGAATTCCTATTGAAGCTGAATTATTTGTTGAAGGTGGAGACTTGCTCAGATTAAAGAACCGGTCTAAAGACTCCCACAAAGGCAATAACGGCAAGGTCTTGATTGTTGGAGGAAGCAAGGATTATTATGGTGCACCTGCAATTTCAGCTAAGGCCGCTATTGCAACAGGTGCAGATTTGACTTATATTTGCACTCCTCAAAACGCTGCTCTTGCCATAAAGGCAATATCTGAAGACTTTATTGTAAAAGAGGCAAAAGGTGATTGCCTGTCTTTGGATGATTTGGAGGACATTTTGGAACTTGCCTCAAAAGCTGATGCAGTGTTATTAGGTCCAGGTTCAAGTCAAAATGAGGAAACAGGCAAGCTATTCAATGTATTGGCAATGAAGATTGACAAGCCATTGGTATTGGATGCAGATGCATTGAAATTAGTTGATTTAAGTCTTGTTTCCAAAAAGGAGGACTTGATTGTCACACCTCATTTGTCTGAATTCAAGTCATTCTTTAAAAACGCTTCAAAAGAGGATTTGAATAATCTTGAGAAATTTGTCAAATTGGAAGACAATGAGAATCTTGATTTTAGAAAAGTCAACGATAAAATCGATGCCATTCATAAGATTACAAAAAGTATTGATGGTTCCGTTATATTGAAAGGAAAATATGATTTCATATTTAATGGAAAGAGAATGAAAATCAACAGAACTGGAAATCCTGGAATGACTGTTGGTGGAACTGGAGATGCATTGGCAGGAATTGCCTTAAGCTTACTCTCTCAAGGATTAAGCAGTTTTGATGCAGCGCTACTTGCCCCATATCTTAATGGAAAAGCTGGAGATTTGGCTTATGCAGCTCAAGGATATGGTTTTGGAGCTCAAGACTTGACACAGTATTTGGGAGCAGTGATGAGTGGTTTAATTGAATAATTAAATCAGATATTTATTTTATCTTGTGATTTTTAATAAGGGATTATTCATTTTTATTTTTAATTTCTTATTTTTATATTATTTTTATATTTTAATTAAGTGATTAAATGACTGATTTAGTAAAGGCTATTTTTAGGAATAGGGCGAATAGATTCATCGCTGAAGTGGAAATTGATGGAGAAATGGTCAGGGCTCACTTGCCTAATACAGGCAGATGCAAGGAGCTATTGATCGATGGCGTAACTGTTTATCTTAAGCCAAGCGATAATCCAAACAGAAAGACAAAGTATTCTCTTCATTTGATTGAAAACAATGGTGCACTTGTTGCCATGTATTCTCAACAGGCTAGTAAGATTGTCATCGATGCCATCTTGAATGGTAAAGTCAGGGAATTGTTAGGATATGATATTGTCGAATCTGAAAAGACTATCGGCAATTCAAGAATTGACATCTATTTGGCTAATTTGGATGATGATAACAATCCAGTTGATGAGGCCTATGTTGAGGTAAAATCAGTTACCTTAATTAAAGATGGAATTGCACAGTTTCCCGATGCTCCTACTGAAAGAGGCAGAAAACACTTGGAAGAGCTTATTTCACTTAAAAAAGAAGGGATTCGTTCAGTTGTATTTTTCTTGATTGAGCATCCAAACGGAAACAGCTTTAGGCCTAATTGGGAAAATGATCCAGAATTTTCTCAAACTTTGAAAAAGGCATACCATGAAGGTGTGGAAATTCTTGTCTATAAAACGGAAAACACCTTGGAAAAAATAGAGTTGGTCGGAAATTCAATAAACTTTAATTTAGAAAAATAAACTTGGTTTGACAAACCTCTTAATATAAAAATCGCTAATTTTGCTTTAAATTTAAAAATAACGAAAAATAGTTTAATAAAAAGTGAGAATAATATGCAAAGGTTTAATTTTTAAAAAAAACATATGTAAAGGGGGTGATATGTAATTGAGTACATATTATTCTCGGATAAATATTTATTTTTTTTTATTTATAAAGTTTTTGCATAATGCTGATTTTCATCTGTTTAATTTTCATTGAAAAATTTATAAAGGATATATTATTTCATAAATTTATTTAATTTATTTTAGATATTTAAAAAAATAGCTTATTTTTATTTATAAATTAAAAATATCACTTTTATAGGTTAAGTCTTTAAAAAACTCTAAAAAAATAAATAAGAAAATAGATAAATAAGTTATCTATTTAATTTTTGATAGTTAGCAGCTTGGAGACCGTGGTACTTGATCATACCTTCGATTTCTCTTTGGTCGGTTTCCTTATCTTCAAAGGTGATTTGTTCAATGCTGTGTAAGCTGAAAGGTGATTTTCTGCTTAATGGCTGAATGGAACCTTTGAATAATTTCATTACAACCTCTCCGCTAACTCTTCTTTGCATATGGTCGAAAGCTTGATCGAGGTCTTCTCTTAAAGGCTCTTGCCATAATGCTTCGTAAACTAAATCAGCATATAATGTGCTCATGTAATCTGCAAATCTTAATTCATCTACAGTCAATACCAATTGCTCTAAAGCCTTGTGAGCAGCAATCAATAATTTAGCACCCGGAACTTCATAGGTTTCTCTACTTTTAAGACCAATCATTCTGTTTTCGATGATGTCTACTCTACCTACACCATTTTCACCAGCAATTTCATTTGCCTTGTTAATAAGGTCTACAAGTCCCATCATTTCTCCGTTGATAGCTACTGGGACACCTTCTTCAAATTCAATGCTTACTTTTGTAGGGGTGTCTTTAGCGTCTTCAGCAGATTTGGTCCATTCATAGATTTCTTCAGGTGGCTCATTTGCAGGGTCTTCAAGTACATCCCCTTCAATAGCTCTTCCCCAAAGGTTTTCATCAATACTGTAGATTTTATCATAGGATAAGTTAAGGCCGTGCTCTTTTGCATAAGCCACTTCTTCAGTTCTTGTTAAGTTCATTTCTCTAATTGGAGCAATGATTTTAAAGTCAGACATTGATCTGATGATAGCTTCAAATCTGAATTGGTCATTTCCTTTACCGGTACATCCGTGTGCAATTGCAGTTGCACCTTCTTTTTCAGCAATTTCAATGATTTTCATTGCAATTAAAGGTCTTGCAAGTGCAGTGCTTAATGGGTATCCTTCATATTCTGCATTTGCCTTGATTCCTCTTGCAATGTATTCATTAGCAAATTCATCTTTTGCATCAATGATATAGTGTTTGCCGGTATTGATTTTGTCTGCAGAATTTTGGGATTTTTGCAATTCTTCTGCAGGTTGGCCAACATCAACACATGCAGTCACTACTTCATAATTATATTCTTCTTCTAATAATTTAACACATACAGTGGTGTCTAATCCTCCACTGAATGCAAGAACGACTTTTTCCATATTATCACTTTTTTATTTAGTAAATTAAATTAAATTTATTTAAAATTTATTTTCAAATTTCATAACTAATATGTAATTCATTATAATTTAAGTTTAAATTATACTTTAACTTTTGTTTTTTATAATATATAGTTTTTAAGTTTAAATAAAATAAAAAATAAATAATTTATTGATTCAGAATACTTATTTTTAAAGATAAAACTAATTGTAAATTCTTTTTTAAAAAGGCGATTTGATGAATGAATTAAATAGAAACGATTTGGAATTGGAGATTATTTCTTCCCAAAGCGGAGGATTCATATCCGCTAACAGAAACATATTCAACAACATTGATTTGTCCGGCAATTCTAAATTTATTTTAAATCAAGCCATTAAGGGAACTCCTATGCTTAAGATTGGAGATGGGCCCACTAAAGTCATGCTTGTTGCAGGGGTTCATGGAAATGAACTGGCTCCACAGATTGCTGCCTTGAACTTAATAGATTATATTTATGATTTGGATTTAAATGGAAAGCTTAAGGGTACTGTTTATGCCATACCATTTGCATCTCCAAAGAGCACTATGGAAAATTCAAGGTATCTTGATGGTATGGATTTGAATAGGTCTGCTCATTTGCCTCATACCGTTACAAATATCATTCTAAAAAAGGCTAAGGATCTTGAAGTTTCTGCTATAGGTGATTTCCATTCATCTGCACCTAATTCCAATCCTGGAAAAGAGGGAATCTTTTGCACAAAAGTCCCTTGCTCCAAAAGCTATTTCATAGCTGAGCATATTTCCGAAAAGGTGGGTTCTGAAAAGATATTATATCCAAGTGCAGGTGTTCCATTTAAAGGGGCTCTTGAAGATGAAGCGAATTTGATTCAGATTCCTGCAATAACCTGTGAGGTTTTATCAGCTATTGGATATTCAAATGAGAAAATCTGCAAAAGGTCTTACTTGCAGATGAAGGCATTTTTAGAATACTTTGGAATGATTGACTATTTTATTTGAATTCTAATTTTCACAGATCCTCTATTTTAATATATCTAATCTAATTTTCACAGATTCTCTATTTTAATATGTCTAATCTAATTTTTATATATCTACTTTTTTTTCAATGGTAAACTATTTCTATAATTATTACTTCTCAAATGCTCTCATTTAGTTTATATTATCTTAAAATCAAATATCTAATAAACATACTTATGGAGTGTTCTAGAGTATGTTAATTTAAATAGGATGTGTTAGTATTTCCTCTTATAAAGGCCATATGATATTTGCATTTATTCTTTCTCTATTCATGTTTTATGATCCTTTGGCTATTGCATTAGCGGTAATCTCAGCAAATATTCCAGACTTCGACCATGAGTTCAAAAGGAATCATGTTATAACAATCATAGCTCTTGGAGCATTGATTTCATTGTTTCTGTATTTTCTGGGATTGCCTTATTATCTAGGCCTTGTGATTATTTTGCTTGGAGGCATGTTCTTGGTTTCAAGCCATAGAGGATTTACCCATTCTATTTTAGGCGCATTTCTCATAACTGTTTTCCTATCACTGTTTCTCTTTTTTGGAATGGGATTGTCTTCCTATGATTTGGATTTAAACAATTCAAGGAACCTGATGATATTATTGATATTGATAATTGCATTGGCGTTGCTGTTTCTCAATAAAAGGTTATCTCCTATATTTTTAGTGGCAATTGCCATTTTGGTGGTGTCAGTAAATATGGGATTCATTTCTCCATTGAAAATCAACTTGACATTGCTTGCATTTTCAATATTTTTTGGATTATGCAGCCATATTGTATTGGACTCTTTCACTCCTTCTGGAGTTAAGGCATTCAGCCCATTTAGAGATAAGGAATATCATAAGAAATTTGGTGTTTTATTGTTTTTGATTTTAATAATGATGTTTATTTTGCTGTTTCCTAACAAGCTATTGTTTTACCTTAATTTTTTAGGTATTTTTCATTGATTTTTTTAAAAAATTCCCTATCAATTTTCACTTATTTTTTAATATTTTTTTTATACTTAGTATTACTATTTCTGTTTAGCAGTAAATTTTCATGAAAATTATAAAAAGATTTATAATAAATAATCATGATAAATAATAGTATTTATAATATAATAAAAAAATTAATTTTTTTACTATCATTATATATAATTTATATGGTGCTTTTATTGCATATTTTTCTGCGCAGGATTTTGTCATGAAAGTGTCATGAATATTTATGATAATTTATCATGATTTGTTATGATTGGTTAAAAAATTTTAACTCATTTTCTGCAAATTTTTGATTTATTGTAAATATTATTAAGATTTAAAACATTATGGGGTTATTTTAATGTTTTTAAGTAGAATTTATTATGCGATTGCTTATTTAGTGGTTCTTACTTTAGAGATTATCAAATCTACAATAGATATGGCTTTAAGAGTCTTCAAGACTGATGGGTTTGAGCCTATTGTGATTGATATTGATACTGAACTTAAAAGACCAATATCCCAAACAATTTTGGCCAACAGCATTACCTTGACTCCTGGAACATTGTCTGTAGATTTGGATAGTGAAAATCAAGTCATAAAGGTTGCAGTTATTGCTCCAAGAGACGTTAATGATATCATTCCTTTTGAACCTTACATAAAGGGAATGCTAGAATAATTTCTAAAAATCATTTTGATAATTAATTCTAATTTCTAAAATGATAAAATTGATAATAAGCGATTTAATTTTCAACTTATGTTTATTGTGTAAATTTATAATCATAGAATGTGATGATAATGGATATTTTATTGATTTCTGAGTGTTTTTTAATAGTTGCATTGATTGTATTTCTAATTGCAACATTGAGGATTATTACATATAAATCTACATCTATGGGACTTATAGGTACTTCTTCATTTACTTTAGCACTTACTTTGCTACTTATAACAGTCGGTACAATATTTAATATAGGATTTTTCAAGGATATTGCTCTAGCATTGCTTCTATTAGGTATTGTTGGAACAATAGCTTATGCAGCAGTTATGAGGAGGGCATAAATGATGTTTGGAATTGATCCTGGTATAATCAATATGATTCAATCAATCTTGCTTGTCATTTCTGCACTTCTGATATTGATTGCAGTAGTAGGTGTTTTAAGAATTGATAGAAACTTAGATAATGTAGTCTACGCTAGAATTCATATTTTAGGTATTGTTGATATTGCAGGAATAATTGCATTCCTTGCTTTAGGTCAACCTTTATTTGCCCTTATTTATTTATTCCTAGCGCCATTATTGGCTCATGCATTAGCTAATGCTTATTTCCATAGTGAAGATACTCTTAATAATCCAGTACTTAATCCAAATCTTGAGGAAACTTCTGCTGAGGAAGAAGATGAAGATGAAACCGATTTGGTTGATGAAGTTCTTCTTGAAGATAATTTGGATATGAGTGATGATTCAAGTATTGATGAGAATTTAGATGAAAAAAGTGAGGATGATGGCAATGATTGAATATATAGTTATTTTTGTTGCAGTTTTAAGCGCTATTATCGCACTTTTACAAAATGACTTGCTTAAGGCAGCTATTTTAACTGGCATTTCTGGTTTTTGTGTAGCGTTCTTATTCCAGATCTTGCTTGCTCCTGATGTAGCTTTAACTCAAGCTATTGTAGAAGGGGCTATTGTGCCAGTATTTATCGCATTGGCTGTTTTAAAAACTAGAAGGGAGGAGGCATAGTTTATGATGGATATTCAATTGGCTTCTTTATTCGCTTCTGGCGCATTTATAATTATTGGACTATTTGCAGCAATCTTCATTGATAATCTTATTAAGAAAATCATTGGTATTGCTTTTATTGAGGAAGGTGTAAACCTATTCCTGATCTGCTTAGGATTTAAAGCAGGTGGAGTCGTGCCTATCTTCTTGCCAGGCATGACTGCAGACTGGTTTGCAGCAAATGCAGCATATCCTTTGCCTCAAGCATTAGTTCTTACAAGTATTGTAATTGGTGCAAGTACTTTAGCAGTGATGTTGGCTTTAGCTATGGTTTTATACAGAAAGCATGGAACCTTAAGCGTATCTGAAATGATGGGGGATGAAAAATGAATTATCTAATTCCTTTAATGGTTGTCATTCCAATATTAGCTGCTTTAATCGTTAACATATTTGGTGGAAAGGACAAAACCGTAAAGGCCATTTCAATTGTAGTGGCTATTGCAATTCCTGTAATTGCAATCATTGCAGCTGTCGGCATCCAATACTTCGGAGGTCACGATCCAGCACTTCTTGCAAACTCACTTCCATCAAACTTGGTTGGCACTCTTGTGGCAAGCTACAATACGGGTATTGTTTATGTCTTTGAAAATATTGAAAGGATTTTCATATTCCTGATGGGCATCGTTGCATTCTTGGCAGTATTGACATACTTCTCTGAGAAAAAGGAAGTGTCTGGCCCTTACTTATACCTTATCTTTATGGGTATAGCGTCTGTAACCGCATTGATGCTTTCAAATGATATTTTCAATATGTATGTTTTCTTTGAAATTACAGCTTTAACCCAAGTGGGTATCATTATAGCTTCAAGCACTGAAGACAATTATGAAATCGCTTTGAAATACCTTATTTTAGGTGCAATAGGCGGACCAATGCTATTGTTAGGTATTGGATTCATACTTGGTACAGTCGGTTCAGTAAACATCAACGATATTATCTTTGCAATAAGCAACAACTATGTAAACCCTTATGCTCCAAGCTTGGTGATTGGTTTTGCATTGATATTGTTTGGATGGTTATATTCAGCAGGATTGCCTCCATTCCACACTATAAAATCCGCTGTTTACTCAAAAGCAAGACCTAACGGATCTGCAATATTACAAGGATTTTCAGTATTGTGCATGCTTGCATTTGGAATTGCAATGTATAAGATATTCGTATATATCCCTTACTTCAATACAGCAATAATCGTATTTGCTATTCTTGCAATGGCTTTAAGCATTGCAATGTCTGCAATGGAGGTAGACTTTAGAAGAATGATAGCATTCCTTGCAGTAGGGGAACTTGGTTTCATTGCATTAGGTTTTGGTATAGGAACACAATATTCAATCGCAGCGGCATTGTTCCAGGCAGCAAACGAAATTGTCATAACTGCATTGTTATTTATCGGATTCGGTACTGTGTACTACCTTACAAAAACATCCGATACAAGAAAGTTAGGTGGATTGATTGCCGTTGATTCAAAAATGGCAATAATGGTATTGCTTGGAGGATTCGCTTTAGCTGGTGTTCCACCATTCAATGGTTTCCAAAGTAAATTGATGCTTGTGCAAGCTGCATTGGATGCAGGATACACTGAACTTGCAGTTCTTGCAATCATTGTAAGTGTAGTGATATTCTTCACATTCGTTAAGGCGTTCCATACAGTATACTTGCAGCCTAAGCCAAATGACTTGAAGTTTGCTCATGACAAGATTCCAAAGGCTACCGTTTTCTCCGTAGCTGTATTGCTTATAATCTGTTTGGCTTTAGGTATTTTCCCAAATATAGTAACTGATGTATTCATTCCATTTGCAGGAGGATTGATCTGATGGCTTTATATCAAAAATTCCTAGATTCAATAAAAGGACTTAAGTCAAGTTTATCTAAAGACCCTACAACTATGGATAATGTTTCAGGTGCAATAGCTGCTGAATTCCTGATATTCGTTTCATTGATTCTTGCAGCATTATTCCTAAGGCATGTCAGTGTAGTTGCCTCAATTGTTGTAGTGCTTTTAGTTGCAGTTTTATTCTTTACAAACATGCCTCTTGCAGGAAAGATAAAATCCGAGCAATCAGATTCCTTGGAAAAAATGACATTCTATGTTGTTGTAGTTCTTGGAATTTTAGTTGCAGTAATTTATTGGGGGTTAAAATATGTCTGATAAAATTACTAGTGTTAGATCATTGATTATGGCATTGGCAGCAATTATTTTTGCATCAACATTATTCGATGCAATATACGGATTCAAGAGCTTGATTCAACCTGGAATAAGCTTGGTTTACAATGCCATTGGAACACAGCTTGCTCCAAATATGGTTACTCTGGTTGTATTCGATTGGAGATCTTTTGATACTTTAGGAGAATCACTGATTCTTGTTACTGCAGTGCTTGTTGTATTGCTTGTATTCGGTAAAGGGAAGATTTTAGACAAGAACATAAATGCTGATATGAATGAAGGGGATGATGAATGATGGCTGAAGGAAAAAAATCTCCAAATTGGAATAAGAAGGACAGCAGTCCTATATTGAAGATTATGGCTCTTCCAATATCTATTGTGATTATCGCTTTAGGTATCATGACCATTTTGGGAGGACATATTACTCCTGGTGGAGGTTTCCAAGGTGGAGCTATGATTGCAGGGGCAATCATCTTCTGTGTTATTGTTTATGGTGTAGACGGCACTCCATTGAAATTGTCTCACAGGTTCATTTCAACTTTAGAATCAATCGGTGCTTTAGCTTATGTATTGATTGGTTTGGCAGGACTTGCATTGACCGGTTCATACCTTTATAATGTAGGTGGAAACCTTTATGGACAAGTGCCTCAAGCTATTGCAACATTATTCTCATATCCGGATTTAACCCATGCAGGAATCGTTCCTTACTTAAACATTGCAGTAGGACTCAAGGTTCTTGTAGGTTTAAGTGCAGTGGTAATTGCATTTTCACAATTTAAGAAATTAGCGGAGGAAGAGGAATGAGTATCGCTAATATTGTAATCGGACCGGTTATCATTGCAATCATATTCGGATTCATTGTAGGTTCAAGGGTTCATTTGAATCTTGACAATAGCTTTACGTTTACAGCAAGTGGAATTTTAGCCCTTATAATTGGTGCTCTCTTAATGTCTTATGGATTAGGCCAATTCCCTGGTTATAATGATGTGCCAATCGCAACCACATTTTTGGGAGCTGTCATTGGTGTATTGATAGGCAGTGCATTACTAGGAGGACGAGCGAAAGGAGATCATTAGTTAATGGGATTTTTAATGGTCTTACTTATTATTTAGGAGAAGAATCATGTATTTAACAACTAATAAGTGTGATGGACAAGGAGATTGTATAAGAAATTGTCCAAGTGAAGCAATACGCCTTGTTGATAATAAGGCTTTTAGCTGTATGTGTTGTGGTGCTTGTTTCGAAGCTTGTCCAAATCATGCTATATTTAAGAATAAATACGGCGGATATGTGGTTGATAGGGCAAAATGTAATGGTTGTGGTGTTTGCCAGTTCACTTGCCCTATAGAAAGCATTCATCTTGATGATGGTATAGTTAAAGGTATCTGTTCACGCTGTGGTGTTTGTGAGGATGTCTGTACTAAAAATGCAAGAGTTGATACTGATAACCTTGTTCTAGACAAGCAGAAAGTCTTGCTTAATTCATTGAAAATGGTTGCAAACACAGTTGGATTCGGTGCAGGAGTCAAGAAGATAGAGAGCATGAAGCTTCCTGTAAAATCCGACAAGACAGCAGACAGAATTTGCATCAGCACAGACAGCGAGAAATGTGTGAAATGTGGAAGATGCGCTTACTACTGTCCTACCAGATCAATTGAAGTGATTATCCAGGATGAAGGATACTGTGTAGGATGTAAGGTATGTGAAGACGTTTGTCCTACAGGTGCATTGAAAGATGGTGAGTACGATAAAAGCATTTGTACCTTATGTTTGGCTTGTGTTGAAAACTGCATAAACGATGCATTAAGCGTTGATGACTTTAAGATTATCCGTAATATTAAAGATGACACATTGTATTCAAATGCTGAAGGAAGCATTGTAAGTTGCCTCAATTGTGGATTGTGTAAGGAAACTTTTGACAGTCCAGCACTCATAAGAGATGAAAATGCTTTGAGATATGACCCTTCACTTGATGAGGATACAGAGGAAAATAAGGCTAAACGTCTTGAAGCGATTTACAACTGTCCTGTTTCATCATTGACAGAAAGTGAAGACAATAAGCTCTTTGGATACTGCGTATCTTGTGGAAAATGTGTAAATGAATGTAAGGAAGAGGCAAGAAGTTTCCAAGTAATCTCTTGGGAGGGGGAAGTCAAAGATGACTGCATTTCATGTGGTATATGTGCTGAGCTTTGTCCAGAGGATGCTATAACCCTTCAAAGAGGGGCAATCAATGTTGACTTGGATAAATGTATCATGTGTGAAACCTGTGCAATTCACTGTCCTAAGGATGCAATTCCAAAAACAACAAGCGTCAAATATGAAATCTCTGGTGGATTCAATTACATTGACGATAACTTGTGTGTAAAATGCGGATTATGCAAGGACATTTGTCCGGAGGAAGCGATTTATGCCGTTGACATTCCAAGTGATGAAGTCAATCTCGGAACAAAGAACAAGAATCTTAAATTCATTGTCGATGACGATAAATGTATTTACTGTGGAGCTTGTATGAACATATGCCCATCTAAGTCATTTATTTTCGAAAGAGAGTTTGAAAGGGTGAATTAGAGGAGAGATAATTATGAAAGATGTATTGAAGATTATGCTTAATGGAGCTTACACTAATTTCAGAAGAATTCTCTTTGCTGCAGACAGAGTAACTGATATGGAACTTCGTAATGCCATCTTGACAGGAACAGTTGAGCCTGACAAGAAGGTCGATGAGGAAGCATGCATTGGTTGTGGAGGTTGTGCAAATGTCTGTCCGACCGGTGCAGTTACAATGAAACCTTTGCAAACCCCTGTAAAGCTTAAGGAAGGATGGGTGAAAACCGAAGTTCCGGAACTTGATCCTTTAAAATGTGTAGTTTGCTATTGGTGTCACGATTTCTGCCCAATCTATTCATTCTTTGAGGAGGCAGGAACAATTCACCCTGGAAATGTAGGTGAAATCAATGTTGACACAAGCGAACTCTTAGAGGAACCTATCAAGATATCCCATGACAAGATTGCATTCATTGCACAATACTTGTCCGACAGGTCATTGCTCTCTGAAAATATTGTTCAAGAGGATGAGAAAATTGAAAATGTTGGTGTAGCTCTTGATAAGGTATCCAAGATAAAGGACATTCAAGATAACATTAATGAAAAGTATGAGAAAGATGTTCAACGAAGCGCTGAATTGAATGAAGAGGATTCAGATGCAAAAACAGATGAAGTTTCTGAAGATGAGGGAGGTGAATAGATGAGTCTTAAAACACTTTCAAGGTCAAAAGCTATCCATGTCATGTTGGTTTACACTGGTGGATGCAATGGTTGTGATATTGAAATTGTAAATGCAGTTTTATCTCCTAAATTCGATATGGAACAGTATGGTGTCTTTTTAACATGGAACCCTCGTGAAGCGGACATTCTCGTGGTTACAGGGCCAGTCACTCATGACAACAGAAAGCCATTGGAGGATATCTATAATGCCATTCCAAATCCAAAGCTTGTTGTTGCAGCAGGCGCTTGTGCAGTGATGGGTGGTGTCTATAAGAATTGTTATGGAGACATTCCTTCAGAGGAAATCGAAGGGCCTGTTGAAAATGTGATTCCTGTTGATGCTAAGATTCCAGGATGTTCTGTAAGGCCTCAAGATGTATTGGCAGGAGTAGTTGCATCTTTGCCGCATTTATTGAATGCGGACTAATAGGTGGATTTAAGAGATTATTTTTATTTATTCATTAAAGGGATGATGAAATGGAAGAAAAGAAAGCTAAAAAGCAGGAAATCATAGAAACTGAGATTCAAATGGGTACAGTTCACCCTGCTGCTTTAGAACCTTATAGGGTTAGATTTTTCGTAGAGGATGAGATCATTAAGGATGCGGAAATCACAATTGGTGTAAACCACAGAGGTATTGAGCGTATTATGGAAGGTCTTCCAGTGGAAAAGGCAAATATGCTTACAGAAAAGATCTGTGGTATCTGTTCCAATTCACATACATGGAACTCTGTAAGAACTGCTGAAAAGGGTCTTGGAGTTGAAGTTCCTGATAGGGCTGTTTATATTCGTGTAATCGTTGGAGAGCTTGAAAGATTGCACAGTCACTTGTTGTACTTAGGTCACGGTTGCGAAACCTTGGCTCATGAAACATTCTCCATGAGAGTGTTCTACATTAGGGAAACCATCATGGACCTTTTAGGAATGATTGGAGGAAACCGTGTCCAATACGGCTGTTCCATCATCGGTGGTGTAAGGCCAAGATGTGAATTGGACGACAATAGAATCCGCAGGATATTGGATGGAATGGACTTGGTTGAAAAGAACGTTGCAGACTTTGCAGAAAGGTTCGTTAATGATTCAATCGTATTGTCAAGGATTACTGGCACAGGTTACATTCCACAGGAACAGGCTCTTAAGTTAGCGGTAACCGGTCCTACATTACGTGCTACCGGTGTTAAAAGAGACTTGAGAACAGATATGTATGAGTATGAAAACTTTGACTTCGATATCATTACTCAAGACACATGTGATGTGAAAGCTCAGCTTCTTATGAGAGTCTTTGAAATATTTGAAGCAATCAAGATCATTCGTCAAGCTATCAGAGACTTGCCTGAAGGAAAGATAACTGACAGGTCTTGGGAAATGGTTGACACAGGCTTGATTGAGAGTTATATTGAAGTTCCAAGGGGAACATTGTATCACTCCTATGCAATTGAAGATGGAAGAGTGCGTCATTCTATAATTAGGACTCCTTCAATGAGTAATATTGGAGCTATGCAATACGCATGCATTGACAACCACATCACTGATGGTCAGTTATGTATTGTACAGTGCGACCCATGCTTTACTTGTTCTGATAGGGCAATAGAGGTTTATGATACAAACAATAACAAGTTGGATAAATCAATTTTGAAATCCAATATTCATTAGATTTAATTATAATTTGGGTCTAAATTGATATCCAATATTCATTTAAAATTAAATTATTCAAATTTACGTTTAACGGTTAATTAAAAATTATTATGAGGAAAGAGAAATGGCTTATGAAATATCACTTATTTCAATTTTAGAGGTTATCCTAACACTTATCATAGCTTTGTTCATAGGTGTTTTGATTCCTGGAATTGAAAGGAAATATGTTCAAGCAAGGATTCAACAAAGAATCGGGCCTCCAGTTACAAGTCCTGGGCTATGGGCATCAATAAAGTTCCTGTTTAAGGAGAACATAAAACCTAACTCTCCAGCACCAGGATTATATAAGGCAATGCCTATCTTATGTTTCATTGCAGTGCTTTCAGTATTCTTGGCATTGATGCCTGAGAATTATCAATTCATGGCTTTCGCTAGCTTAATAGCTATTGTTGGATTCTTAAAAGTTGAAGAGATCGCTTATGTTTTAATGGGTTCCTTATCCAAATCAGTAATGAGCATTAACTTAAGGTTCCCAGACCATGCAAAAGGTGCTGAAAGACAAGGATTGCTTGTATCATCCATTGAAGACATCAGTTCAAACAGATCCCTTAGGATGATTATTTTCGGTTCATTCCCATTGTATTTGGCCTTATTCATACCTGCAGCATTATCCAAAAGCATTTACTTAGCTGACATTGTAGCTTATCAGCAAGCTAACGGACCGTTCCTATTCACTTTAGCAGGTATTATCGGAACTGTAGTGTTCTTTATTGGATACATGATTCTATTGAATGAATACCCATTCTCCTACATCAAGGCTAAATCTGATGTAATTGAAGGGCCATATATGGAACTTGCTTCAAAATACAGATCATTTGTTTACTTAACTAGAGGATTCCTGATATTCACTTTAGGTTTAATGTATTGTGTATTGTTCTTAGGTGTTGCACCGGAACTCTTCTCACTTAAATTCATTGTATGCATTATCGTATCATTGTTGCTTCCGGTAATTATGGCAATCGTCAGTGCATTCTCTCCAATATTCACCAACAGGCAATTATATCCTACAATATTGGTGACTTCTGCAATTGGAGCTTTGGCTATGGTCATTGCATTATTCTAAACTTTAACGTGGTGATTTTATATGAAATTTGTAATCAGACCTTATCATATCATGAGTCTTGGAGGATATATTGTGGAATATGATTTCCCTTACAGGGATTTGATCATTGTAAATGAGACTCCCGAAGAGATCAAGTTTGAGATTCCAGTATTCGATGGATCCTACATTGAAGAGTATGAAAAGTTAGGTCTTAAGGTTATTCCTGTCAGCGAACATGACAGCTATTTAAACTTATATAAGAAAGCGCATGCTGAATTGGATGCCTTAAAGGCTAAATTGGATTAATTGGAGATAACTTCATATTTTCCTCATATAAAATTTTAAAAAATTTTATCTTCAATTATCCTTTTTAGCATTTAGGTTTTGAAAATAGGGTTTTAATAATTCTATTTTCAACAATCTTGTGTTTTCAGATTTTTGAAATAAGTATTTTAATTGTTCTTTAATTTTTCGGATTTTTGATAATCTTTAAATAATTGAATATTTTAAGTATTATTAGGTAATATTATGAATAGTATTTCTTTAACAATTACAACTAAAGAAGAGAAAGGAGTTCTCGATGAGATAACCGATATTCTTTCAAGTCATGGAATCAATATATCCTATGTTCATCTATATGTAAATGATGATGTGGGAACATTGAATCTTGAGCTTGATCATGTTGAGAAACTCGATGAATTAATCGAAGACTTAGAGTCTAAGGAATTTATTTTAGATATTGAAATTCATGGTTCCTTAAATGACATTTTCGGTAAAAGGGTTCTTATTTTCGGTGGTGGAGCTCAAGTATCTCAAGTTGCAGTTGGAGCTATTACAGAAGCAGATAGGCATAATATACGTGGAGAGCGTATAAGTGTGGATACTATTCCTTTAGTTGGCGAAGAGAATATTGCAGAAGCAGTTGATGCAGTAAACAGATTGCCTCGTGTTGGTGTGCTTGTTCTTGCAGGGTCCCTGATGGGTGGTAAGATCACTGAAACTGTAAGAAAATTAAAGGAGAATCATGAGGACTTGATTGTCATCACTTTGAATATGCCTGGAAGCGTAACAGAAGAGGCTGATTTGATTGTTACAGATCCAATTCAAGCTGGTGTAATGGCGGTCATGGCAGTTGCAAGCACTGCAGTATTTGATGTAAAAAGATTAGCAAACAATAATAAATTCTAATTCTTTTTCTTATTCTTTTTTACATAAGATTTATTAGTCTATTAAACTAATATTATTCTATACTCCATTTTGATATTTTTATCAGGAGTTCTTATTTTATTATTATATTTCATTTTTATGGATGTGTTTTGAATTACTAGAAAGGAAAAGTTTGTGCATGGTTTAAGGTTAGGTATTCCAATCACATTTGGATACATTCCAATGGGAATCGGATATGCTGCTTTAGCTATTAAGGCAGGTCTCACCCCATTTGAGACAGTTTCAATGTCTGTGCTCATTTATGCGGGTGCCGGACAGATCATGATAGCAACCATGTTGGCACAAGGGGCAACTCTTTTCAATATTGTCTTGACTTCATTTGTGCTTAATTTCAGATATTTTGTAATGAACACATGCATTTACAACAAGGTTGATGACGCTTCCCTTGCTGTTAGAATACCTTCGTCACACCTTGCTGTTGATGAAGCCTTTGCAATGTTTATGCTAATGGAAGAGTCTTCCATATGGACTTATATTGGTCTTGCAGGAATTGCATGGCTGTCTTGGATCCTTGGAGCAATCATTGGTGTAATAGTCTTGAATGTGCTTCCTATAATTGTTGCAAACAGTTTCAATATTTCATTATATGCCCTATTCGTAGCACTATTGGTTCCTGCAGTTAAGGAAAGCAAGGAATTGGCTATTTTAGTTGTAATAACCGCTATCTTAAATGTTGTATTGCAGTTTTTCATTGGAAATTGGTCATTGATTATAGCTATTCTTTTAGGTGCTCTCATTGGAATGTATATAGTTGATGATGATACTGTTTTAGGGGATGCCTATAAGACAGGTGATGAGAATTGCAGTAATAAGGAGGTGCAACAATGAATATTACTTTACTAATCATTCTTTGTGCACTTGTTACCTTCATTCCAAGGGTAATTCCAGCTATATTTATGGAAAGATTGAATTTCTCTCCAAAATTCGAGAAATTCTTGAATCTGATTCCATACACTGCACTTGCTGCACTTATTTGCCCTGGTGTGTTGACTGTAGACCCTAACTTATGGTACATAGGATTGATTGGAGCGGTAATTGCAGGTGGACTCGCATGGAAAAAGGTACCTCTTGGAGCTATTGTTATTTTAACTGTGATTGTTTTGATTGCAGTTTACTTAATGGTGCCGTTCTTCCCAGTTTTAATTTAATTCCTTTATCTTTCTTTTTTTATTTAATTCCCTTTTTTTAGCTATTATCACATAGTTCCTTATATTCACAGTTTTCACACTTTTTCAGTCCGGTTTTTACTGTTGGTATTTCTCCATTTTCAACTATCTTGTTTACGCTGGTCAAGACTTTGAAAAAGCTTTTTCTTGCATCTGTATCTATTATCACAGCTCTTCGATCCGCTATTTTCAAGTAATCAATGTATGCAACGGTAACATAGGTGTTGAATTCCTGTTCTATTAGAAGTGCATTAGCTATTGCTTCCATGAAATCTCCATCCCAAACTCCAGTTATTGGAGGATTTGATGATTTCAATGATATTGGGAGGTAATTTCCCTTTTCTACTTCAATCTTATCGATAACTCCAATCAAGTCAAGACCTATGTCTCTTATTAGATAGTTATACATGCTGGTTGGGAAAAATAGGTTTTGGATTTCGTGTCCATCCTTATCAAGAACTTTCATGGATTGGGCAACTTTTAGAGAAAGTATTTTGATATTTAGGTTTATTTCATTGATTAGTTCTTTTTTTAGTTCCTTTAGATTATCGTTCTCATCATCTTTCTTTTCTTCATCAATGAATTCTATCTCTTCATCCTTTTTCAAGTTGCTTTCATCTATCTCTTCTTTATCATTTATCTCTTCGATAATTTCAAATGTAGTTTTAACCTGATTGCTTATTCCAATTGAAAGTCTCTTTTCTATTTCCTTTTCATCCATGTCCTTCTTTATGTGTCTTAAGTTTTTATGAAGGATGTCTTGTATGTCTATTCTAAGATCCTTTAATGTTTTTGAGATAAAATAATCCTCTTCAATATCTTCATCAATATTGCTTTGGAAATACAATTTCAAAGGACAAAACATATAACTTTTGATTGTAGATACACTTATCATATTTTTAACTCCATATTATTCTGTGGATTAGTCTTTGTTTTTCATATAATAAATAATATGCAGTTATTTTTAATTATAATTTGATAAAAATAGTTTATTTTATGAAATAGTTATAATTTTTTATTTTTATTAGAATTTAAGAGTTTTAAATCAATTTTTATATTAAGTTGAAAAATTGATTTTAGGCAGTGATTTTTCATACATTTTAATTACAAAAGCGGTTAATTAAAAGGAGGTTTGTTATGTGAAATTTGTTAATTTTAATTCGTTTTTTAAAAATAGTTTAATTTATATTAAAATTATAAAAATAGTTTTGATTGTGGATAGATAAATTTAGTTAAAAATAGCAAATCATAAAAAAATAAAATAAGAAATCCAGTCTAAACTGGACTTTATCTTAATTTAGTTGGTTTTATATAGGACTCTCTCTGAGTTTAATGTATTCATCCAATGATTCTCTAGTGGTTCCAACAAGAATTCTATACTTCTCAAACTCTCCATTTTTCAAGACCTTTTCTATTTTTCCTCTTGCAACCACTTCTTCTCCGTCAATGACTTCTCCCGCATATGTGTGGGTAAGTGATGCTAGTTCTGAGATTTCAATATCAGGTCCTTCTAGGATTTCAACATCCTCTATTGTGTATACTGCAGGATTGTCAAAAGCGCCTAATGCGCTCTTTATTGTGCAGTTGACTTTCGCAAATCCTTCTGGTTCGTATACTGTATCTCCCCAGGTTCCTTCAATCTCATCATAGTTTCTAGTTGCCAATATGTCGAATAGGGTTTCTCTAATGAGCCCTCTATTGCTTTTACGTTCTTCATACCAAGCGAACTCTTCTTTTGTTAGGGAATCGTCTTTTATTCTCTTATCATATACGAAGTCCCAGAAATCATCATTGATTCTGTTTAATGTGATTGATTTGCCTAACTCGTCTATGAAAACAGCCTTGTCCTTGTTATCCTTGTATGCCTTGATTGCATTTCTATGGTTTTCAAGGCCGTAGACTACAAAGTCAAGGTCTGAAGTCCCTGCCTTTTGAAGTCCTGGCAAGATTGATCCTGAGATTCCAAGGTCCTCATAGTTGATTCCTGCCACATAATGGAAAAAGTCTGATAAGTCAAATAGCTTGCTTAAGAGTTCCTCTTTATAGTCAAGTTCCTCCCCATTTGCAACTTTATAGTTGATTTTGTCATAATAGGTTGCTCTAAGTCCTTTCAATCTTTCCTCTGGCTTTATGATTCTTTCAACCTTGTCTATAGGAACACCCATCATTTCAACGTTTGTAACGTCACAGAAGTATAAGTAATCCGGGTGATTTTCTCTTAGGTATGCATAAGCTTCTTCAGACCCCACTTTGGAATATCTGATTCCATCCTTTTCCCTGTCTCCATTCTCATCTGGAATGTATCTTAAAAAGCAGATAATCCTATCTTCAGGGTGAATGTAATTGGTTGAAGCAAATAATAATCCATCTGTACTTATAATAAAGTCTCTTGTCCTAACAGTTTTTTTTGATTTATTCATCATATCCCTCTAATATCACGTTATACTGTTTCTCTCATAACATTTCTATAATATTCTTTGACTTGGATAGTTAATTAAATTTATGGTTATTGTTCAAATTCATAATTAAAAGTTGGTTAAATATTATAATAAATGATTATGTGGTTGTTTATAATAATGATTCATAATATATGGAAAAGCTGATGCAATATGCCCTAGAGAATAACAATGCAGATAAAATAAGATTTTTTAGGATATATTTATAAATTTAAAATATTCCTAATGGCTAATTTTTTAAAAATAATAGAAAATCCCCATCATTTTCCTTTATCGAAAAATCTCGAAAAATCTGTTCATTTTTTAGGAAATCTTTATTTTTTTTTACAAAAAATCTCATTATTTTTGTTCCTATAATAAGAACTTTATTTTTATAAATAGCAACCGTTAAATAAGCTAAAATGAGATTTCCAATTGTAGGTGAAAATTTTCAAACTACATTTAATTGAAATTTAAGAGGTAAAAAAAATGAAAAATGAGTACAAAATTGCAATTATTGCGATTATATTAATTATTATAGGAGGGACTATACTATCCTCTGGGTCTGGAGGATCTGAAAGAATTGATATAGTAGGGTCCACATCTGTACAACCTGTAGCTGAAAAACTTGTAGAGGAATATAAAATTAACCATCCTGATGCAAATATCAATGTTCAAGGTGGAGGTTCTAGTGTTGGTATAAAGAGTGTTCAAGATGGAAGTGCGGATATTGGCACTAGTTCAAAAGATTTAGACGATAATGAAAAACAAGACTTAAAAGAATATGAACTTGGTAAGGATGGAATTGTTTTAGCGGTTAACGTAAATAATGATGTGTCCGACTTAACAAAAGATCAATTAAAAGATATTTTCTCAGGAAAAATCACTAACTGGAAAGAGGTAGGTGGAAATGATGCTGAAATTCATGTTGTAAGTCGTGAAGCAGGATCCGGTACTTTAGATGCATTTGAAAGTATAGTGATGGGTGAGACAAAAATTAAAAGTGATGCAATTGTTCAAAGTTCTACCGAGGCTGTAAAACAATCTGTTAAGCAAGATGAAAATGCAATAGGTTTTGTTTCTTTTGCACATATGTCAGATGACGTGAAATCCTTAAGTGTTGAGGGAATAGCTCCAAGTAGTGAAAGTATTGCAGATGGTTCTTATGAATTGCAAAGGCCCTTTTTATTCCTAGTTAAAGGGGAGCCTTCAGGTGATTTAAAAGAATTTATTGATTGGGTAAATGGTTCAGAAGCTAGAAAAGTTTTAGATGGAGAAAAAATTGTCAAATCAAATAAATAATTCATGGGATATGATTTAAAGGATTAATATAATAAATAATCAATTTATTATATTTTTTTTTTTTAATTTGTATTATGGAGATTTACTATGACTAAAATTGCAGCTGAAGCATTAATAGAGAAATCTTTGTTTATTCTAGCATTGTTCTCTTGTTTCGTGATTCTGATAATATTATGCTTTATATTTTTTGAAGGGTTTCCAGCAATTCAAGAATATGGGTTTTTCAAATTTCTATTTGGAACAATATGGTCTCCAAATGATGGTCAATTTGGAGTGTTTGATATGATTATAGGATCTCTATATGTCACATTCATTGCACTTATAATAGCAATTCCTTTATCCATTTCATGTGCCACATTCATGGCAGAGGTTGCAAGTAATAAAGTTAGAAACTTTTTAAAGCCAGTTGTTCAAACATTATCTGGAATTCCTTCTGTTGTTTATGGATTTTTTGGCTTAATTATCCTAGTTCCATTTGTAAGGTCCCAATTTGGGGGAACCGGTTTCAGCATATTTACTGCGGCAATTATATTATCCATCATGATTTTGCCAACAATTATCTCAGTTTCTTATGATTCATTAAGATCAGTTCCACAAGATTACAAAGAAGCTTCCTTAGGTTTAGGAGCAACAAACTGGCAGACTATTCGCAGAGTAGTCTTTCCATCAGCGCTACCTGGAATTATCACTGCAATTATTTTAGGAATGAGTAGGGCTGTTGGCGAAACATTGGCAGTGATTATGGTGGTAGGTAATGTTGCAAAAATGCCATCATCAATTTTTAGTCCAGCACGGACTTTAACTTCAAATATTGCATTAGAAATGAGTTATGCAACGGGTATTCACTATAATGCATTGTTTGCCACAGCAGTTGTGTTATTCATGCTCATAATGTTATTGTTGGTTGTTGCGAATTATGTTCAAAGGAAATATAGTATAGATATTGGTGGAGGAACCTTATGAATCCTAGGGGAGGTATAAAAAAAATGAATTTTAACTTTATATCTGCAAGAACATCTCAAAAGATAATGAATTCCATATTTGTACTTTCAGGAATATTAACTTTAGCCATATTAGCAATTATTTTAGCGGATATTTTGATTAAAGGACTTCCAGTAATAAATATGGAATTTATTTTTGGCCAAGTAGAAAATCAAGGCGAATCTGGTGGGATATTTCCAATAATCATATCCAGTTTATATGTAACATTAGTTTCAATTCTAATAGCTACTCCATTAGGTGTGGGTGCAGCTATTTATATGGTAGAATATGCAAGTAATGAGAAATTAACCAATATAATACGTTTTGGAGCAGAAACATTAGCTTCTATTCCATCAATTGTATTTGGGTTATTTGGATTATCATTTTTTGTAATATTTTTAAATTTAGGATGGTCCATTTTTTCAGCCAGTTTAGTTTTAGCTATTATGGCTATTCCAACAATATTTCAAGTTGCAGAAGTCTCTTTAAGTTCTGTACCAAGCATATATAAGGAAGGAAGTTATGGATTAGGGGCTACAAAATGGCAAACTATTTATAAAGTCATTATACCTGCAGCTCTTCCTGGAATTGTTACTGGAGTTATATTAGGGATGACAAGATCTATTTCTGAAGCTGCTGCAGTAATGTATGCTGTGGGATCATCTATTATAATGCCAATTTCTATATTTGACCCTGGCAGGCCATTGCCACTTCATTTGTATGTTTTAGCAACTGAAGGAATTTCTTTGCCTAATGCATTTGGAACTGCAGCGGTCCTTGTAATTATAGTATTGGTTATTACATTTTTAACTAATTATTTCACAGAGAAGTATCAGAATAAAATGATGGGAAAATAAGTAAAGTTAAGAGGTTTAATTATGTATAAGATTATTGCTAAGCATTTAAATACTTATTTTGGGGATGCACATATTCTTAAGGATATAAATTTTAAAGTGGCTGAAAACACAGTTACAGCATTAATTGGTCCATCAGGTTGTGGAAAATCAACTTTTTTAAGGTCGATTAATAGAATGAATGATTTAATACCTACATTTAAACGTGAGGGAACTCTTCTCCTAGATGAGGAAGATATTTACTCACCTGAAATGGATGTTGTAAATTTAAGAAGAAAAGTAGGAATGGTTTTTCAGAAACCTAACCCTTTTCCAAAATCCATTTTTGATAATGTTTCTTACGGCTTGAAGATTCATGGCATAGACGATGAAGGTTTTATAGAACAGAGAGTTGAAGAAAGTTTAAAATCAGCGGCTATTTGGGATGAAGTAAAAGATAAGCTTGATCAGTCTGCTATGAGTCTATCTGGAGGCCAACAACAAAGATTATGTATTGCAAGGACAATAGCTAATAATCCAGAGGTTATTTTAATGGATGAGCCTTGTTCTGCACTAGACCCAATTTCAACATTAAAAATTGAAGATTTGATTCATAAACTTAAAAAAGATTATACAATCATTATTGTAACACATAATATGCAACAGGCTTCAAGAGTTTCAGATTACACATCCTTTTTCTTGAATGGGGAGATTATTGAAAGTGATGAAACTGAACGATTGTTTGTAAGTCCTAAAGAACAAAAAACAGAAGAATATATAACTGGAAGGTTCGGATAATAGATTAAACTAGGGAGAAAAAATTATGGATGAGAAATTTCCAAGTGTCACATTTCAAAATAGGATGAATAGTATTAAAGAAGATTATAAGGAATTAGGAAATTTAGCTATTAAATTAAATGGGTCGGTTGTAAAATTACTTGAAAAGTATGATGAATCCATTTATGACGATATTGAAAAATGTTCTAATATTATAGATATTAAAACTATTGATTTAGAAAGGGAATGCATTAGATTTCTGGCTACAGAACAACCTTTAGCTAAAGATTTGATGTTTATCGAATCAACTCTAAGGGTAATAAGTCATTTTAAAAGGATATGCCATTTATTTTTAAAAATTGCCAAATCAATCAAAAACATTCAAGAGGTAGACATTCCGGAAAAAATACTTAAAGAATTAGCATATATGGGGGATTACACTCTAATTATGTTAAAAAAAGCATTTTTTGTATTTTTAAATCAGGATTTGGATAAAGCAAAAGAACTATCTAGTGATGATGATAAAATGGATGAATTTTATGATTCCATTTTAAATGAAGTTACCGCAACTATGGTTGAAGATAACGATTTGATTCCATATATTATTGATGTTATATTCTTGGCCAGATACTTTGAGAGAATTGCTGATAAAGCAGTTAGCATAGGATCAAGAACAGTATTTATGCTTACTTTAAAAAGGCCAGATATTGATGATTGAATGTTAAAAAAATATTTATAATATTATAAAAATATTTAGTAATAAATTTAATAGAAAATTTTCATCTCTCTTTTTAAGAGGTTTATTCATGAGTAGAAGTAATAAAACATTAGAAGAAATTTTAGAGTATATCTTTTATCAAAATCCAACTAATCAAGATGAAATAGCGGATGATTTAAAGATCACCAGAAGGTATGTGACAAAGTTGCTTAAGCCATTATTAGATGAGGGAATTGTTAAAAAAGTATATGTTATTGATTTAAAAAAATATGATGAAATCTATGGAGATTCTAATTCTGAGTTTAATCCTAAGGACTATTCAACTAATATTTTAATTAAAAATTTGGAAAATATGTCTAATCATGTGAAAAATCAGCTTGAATTATCTTTTGAATCAGTTATTGAAAATGATGAGGAAAAGGCTAAAGAAGCTTTAGAATTAGATTATATAACTAATAACATGTTTGAAAAAATTCGTTCTTCTGTAGAGACGGTTGTTAATTTAAATCCTCATTTTAAACTTTCTAAAATTCTGCTTTTTAACGAAGTGGCTTATAATTTTGAAAGGATTGGAGATTATTGTAGTCATCTAAATAAATTTATTATTAATAATGATGATATTATTGATGATAAGATCTTGTATATCCTAAAAAAGATGTATAAATATGCTCAAATGTCCATTTCATATTCTACAGATGCATTTATAGATGGTTGCGTAGATTTAAAAGGGAATTTGAGGGATACTGAAGAGAAAATGCATCAAAGGCAATCAGAAGCCATGAAGGAAATTGCTATCCATATGTTAGATTCCTCTTTAGATGATATTGGAACAGCCAATTATTATATTTATCTTACACGTGTAATTAAAACATTTGAAAGAATCGGGGATATATCCGTTGAAATTATGGATATTGCAGTTGAATTTCATAGGGATATTCCTAGAACCACAGTTCCTCGTTATTTCAGGGATGATGGATAACTCCTTATCTTTTCTATTGCAAGATTCATTAAATTCCAATACAAATGGTCTGGAATGATGAAAAATCTTCCATTTCTGAACTTAACTCTTTTTGCATCAATTTAAAATATGCTCTACAATATATGATAATTGTAATCAAGAATTTAATTATATGGTTGTTCTGAATTTTGTTGATGAAAGCATTATTGTATACAAGCAGTTTTATGATTTAATAAGTATTAATTCTATTAATCATTTATTATTTTATTTAATTATTATATTTTTGATTATTATTAAGTGCATGCCTTTAAAATTTTTCCAATTTCTTTATTTAATTTCTTTAATTTTTAAGTTGTATTTTTATATTTTTTAGGTTAACAAAAATTAAATCGATAATAATATTAACTATCAAAACCTAACTAATATTGTAGTTAGTTCTATGTCATTTATTTAAATTTTCAATTTAAATTTCTTGAGAGCTTTTATTAATTAAAAAGTTAAATGATGGAATTAATGACATTTAAGAACTTCCAACAAATCCATAATTTCAAAAATAGATTATAAATCGTTAATTATTGTAATAAATTAATTATAGACTTTATTTCTATATTGTTGAATTGGATGTGCATTTGAAAGATTTTTTAAGTCCCTTAAAATATTTATTCTTTAAGGAATTTTAAAATAATCAAAAAAATCTGTCATCTGGTTAATGGTATTTCCCAGAGTTCTATAACTTGATTGTTATGATATGATTTGTAATTTAGACCGGGAAGAATTATTAAATCCGGAGGTGTCGTAATGAAAGACAAAAACACTAAAAACTTGAGAAAATCTATGAATCGTGGTTCTGTTGAACAAACAACAAAAGTAGCTGATTATGAAGGGGAAATCATGACATTAGCTAAAAAGGATGTCATTAGCATTCCTCCAACCAAGACCATTAAGGGAGCTGCTGAAATGATGATAGAGCATGGATTCAGAAGATTACCAGTAACCCATCCTGGCTCAAATAAACTTTTGGGTATTGTAACTGCTATGGATATTCTTGACTTCCTTGGTGGAGGAAGCAAATTTGATATAATAGAAAAGAAACATGATGACAATTTCTTGGCAGCAATCAATGATCCTGTTAAAGAGATTATGACAAGAGATGTTATTTCTATCAGTCCCAAATATTCTATTAGAGAAAGTGTGGATGTAATGACCAAAAACGGCATTGGATCCTTGCCTATTGTAGATAAAGAAGAAAGGTTAGTGGGAATAGTCACTGAAAGAGATTTCGCATTAGCGCTTGCAGGCTCATTGACTAATGAAACTGTAGGTGACATCATGATTAAGGATGTTATCACTACCACTCCTGGAACTCCTATTGAAAGCTGTTCCAAAATCATGGTAAGAAATAACTTAAGAAGAATTCCTGTTGTTGAAGAAGAGAAATTAATAGGAATTGTTACTTCAACAGATATCTTAAGATTCTTCGGTGATAAAGAAATGTTTGCTTCTATGACCTCTAATAGTGGTTTAGATGTTTTAAAAAGAAAAATTTCTGAAATCATTAAACCAAACATATTAGTAACTGAATCTACTGTTAGATTAGGGGACTTATGTGAATTATTAGCTGAAAAGAACATTGGTGGTGTTCCTGTAGTTGATGATGATCAACTTGTAGGAATTGTCACTGAAAGAGATATTTTAAATACAGTTCTTAAAGAATAATTAGATTTTATTTCTATTTGGATTATTAAGCAATTCCTAAAAAATAATTAGATTTATTTCTATTGGATTATTTAGCAATTCCTTTAAAATAATCCATTAATTTCTTTAAGATTTTGTGGTTGCTCTTCTTTGTGAAGACCAATCAGGTAGCTATTGTTGAACTTTTAAGAGATAGCTATTGGTAGGTTAGTTTATATCTTTGATTAGATACGCTATAGATTATTGAAATCCAAATAGAATCAATTCATTTGGATTCTTTCTAATAGCTATTTCATTGGATTTTATCGTTGGTGTTATTATGAAAATCAAAAATATAATGTCTGAAAATGTGGTATCTATTGATAAGAATTTAAACATATGTGATTGTCTAAGAATGATGTATAAGGATAACTTATCTAGAATACCAGTCACTAGTACCAATGAAAATAAAAAAGTTTTAGTCGGAATTATCTCAGAAAAAGATATAGCTAATAAGTTAGGCTCTGCTAAATATGGTAATATGGCTCCTTCACATTTCTATGTATCCACTGTAATGGTCAAGGACTTGATTACAGTTGATGAGGATGAGGATGTGACTGAAGTGGCAAAAATCTTGATTGATAAGAATATTGGTGCCATTCCAGTTTTATCTGATGGTGAAATGGTTGGAATCGTAACTAAATCTGATTTCATATATTTATGCAAAGCTAAAGCATATGAAAAGATTTCAGTTAAGGATATTATGACAACAGATATTATTTCAATATCTGCAGATGATCGTTTAGTTCATGCAAGAAAAGTCATAATGGACTCAGGTGTTGGACGTTTATTACTTACTGGAGACAATGAGCTTGCAGGAATTATTACTTCAAAAGACATTGCAAAAGCATTTGTTTCATTCAGGAAACACACTCCTGACAAGTATCAATCTTCTCAGATTAAGGAGTTGATTGCAGGAGATTACATGTCAACAAATGTGGAAACAATCTCACAATACGCAACAGTTCCACAGCTTGCTGATGCAATGTTGGAAACTGGTTATAATGGTTACCCTGTAGTTGATGATGAAGATCAAATTATAGGAATTGTAACTCAATCAGATTTGCTAAAATTGATTTATGAAATGGAAACTCAATAGAGACTATTTCAAGGTTGATTTTAGTTTTAAGCATAAGATTTTCTTATGCTTTATTTTTCTTTTTTCTATTTTTTATGCTTTTTAATCATTTTTATCGAATTTTAATGCTATTTTTTCTAATTTACTTGATTTATTTAAGTTTTTTACCTATTGCTTTTTATACTATGATTAATATATAAGAAATAGGAACAATAATAAGTATTTTAATTAGGAGTTTTATTATGATAAAGGATAAAGTTGCATTTTTAGGGCCTCAAGGAACATTCTCTCACGAAGCTGCATCATTTGTAAGTGACAATTTGATTTCCTACTGTTCAATACAGCAGGTAATGGGTGCTGTTGAAAGAGGAGAGTGTGTATGCGGCATTGTGCCGATTGAAAATTCAATTGAAGGTCCAGTTAGCTTGACTTTAGATTCATTGATTCATAATTTTGACTTGAAGATTAAAAACGAGATTGTCATTCCAATCAACCATAACCTATTGGCTGCAGAGGAAATGACTGTAGATGAAGTTAAGAATGTCTATTCACATTCACAGGCCTTAGGCCAATGCCAACCTTATTTGGAAAGGCATGGTATCACTGCACATTATACCTTAAGCACTGCAGCAGCAGCTAAAAGGGTTGCAGAAACCGGTGAGGATGCAGCTATTGGAACATTGAAGGCAGCGGAACTCTATGGATTGAAGGTCATTGATACAAACATTCAGGAGAATTTCAACAACGAAACCCGTTTTGTTGTTTTGGATAATGAGGATTCTCCGATAACAGGAAATGACAAGACTTCAATTTCATTTTCATTGTTTGAGGATAGGCCAGGGGGGCTTTACGAACTTTTAGCTCTCTTTGCTGAGAATGATGTCAACTTGACTAAAATTGAATCCAGACCTTCTAAAGAGGGATTAGGTCATTACATCTTTTTCATAGATCTAGAAGGACATAGGTTGGATGAGGACATTGCTCATATTTTAAAACATTTAGAGGATAACACTTCATTCTTTAAGATTTTAGGGTCTTATCCTATATTTAATGAAGATTTATTCAGATAATGTTTCAATTTCATATCTTTTTTTCAAATTCAATAATTTAATCTAATTTTTATTCATGAATTTTCTAAAATTTTATCTATTTTTTAACTTTTCATTTAGTATAATTTATTAAATATAAAATTCATATATTAATAATATATAAGTATATAAAAATGATAAAAGTTTGATAATTTTAATATATAGTATAAATTTATTCAATCGATATTAGGAGGAGAAGTATGAATCCAGATAGGAAAAAGCTTATGCAGATTTTACATAATCTTGAAAGGGATTATGAAGCTGGTTTGATTTCTGAAGAGAAATACCTTTACTTGTCTGACCAGTATAAGCATAAGATTGAAACTATTGAAGTTAGTGATAGAATTCGTGCGATGCAAGGAAAAGAAGAAACTCCTTCCTCAATCAAGCCAAGATATGATGATTCTCAAAAGTATCAGGAAGAAAAGGAAAAGCTAGTTCGCAAGTATATCCATAATCCTGAAACTTATACAGTATCAAAAAAACCGGAGGAGTCTTCAAGTACCAGTCCATGGTATATTGCATTTGCAGTTGTATTTTTGCTTGTAGCATTTGGTGCAGGAATAACTTTTGGAATGTCCAGCATCGGTTTAGGTGGTGATGTTGGAGATATGATATCTTCTGGTGCAACTATTAATGACACTGCTTTTCCTGAAGTTAAGGTAAACAAGTCTCTCAGTTACAATTATACAAAATCTTACTCAAATACCACTTCATATGGTTCTTCAGATGATTCAAGTTCATCTTCAAGCAGTTCCTCTTCAATCAGTGACTCCGATTCTTCCAGTTCATCAAGTTCTAGTGGAGATTATTCTGGCGGAAGTTCATCTGGTGGTTCATCTAGTGGTGGCTCTTCTGGCGGTAGTTCTGGAGGAGGGTCTTCCGGTGGAGGATCTTCTGGTGGCAGTTCTGGAGGAACTGAAGAGTAAGTTTATTGATGGTGCTATTATTATTTTTTTGGAGATATAGTATGAAAAAAATTATTGGTATCGGATTAGTTTTAATTTTATTGATTGTAGGTGTTTCATTTTTCATAAATAATCCTATCAACACTATCAGTGGAGATGAGCTTTCACAGCAATCAGTGGATTATTCTGAAAATGGAATATCATTATCAATGCCTGGGAATTGGGTTTCTGCAAAATCCAACTCTAATGAAACAGTTTTAGCAGTTGCAGACCCTGATGCTAAGGATTCCGCAGGTTTTAATAGTGTTAATGTGAATATTGAAAAGAAATCAAATGCCGGATCTTTACAATCTGAATTCACTTCCAATTACAATACATTGGCCCGTAATTCTGATTTCACCATTTTATTTATGGGAAATGTTTCATTTAATGGTCAAGCTGCTATGGAAGCGGATTACACCTCTGTAGCAAACAATCAAACAAAACAGCATAAGGCTATTTGGATTCCAAAAGGGTCTGAAATTTATGTTATCTTATGTTCTGCTCCAGAATCTGAATTCGATAATATGGTAGGAACTTTTGATTTCATTATTAACAGCGTCAAATTATAATAGTGATTTTTCTAAATGAAATTCACTATTTTTATTTTTTTAGATTATTCATTAACTACAAGGCTTTAAATATTTATTTAAGGATTTAGATTATTTATTACAAGATTTTTAATATTTATTTAAGGATTTAGATTATTTATTACAAGATTTTAAATTTATTGAAGTGATTTTATGGAAATTGTTTTATGTGTTACTGGCAGTATTGCAGCAACCGAAACCATTAAGTTAGCAAGGGAATTTAGAAGGCAAGGCCATTCTGTTAAGGCATTCATGACTAAAGAGGCCACTAAGATTATTCACCCTAATGCTTTAGAGTTTGCTACTGGTCAAGAAGTTGTTTTGGAATTAACTGGAAAGATAGAGCATGTGAAATACTCTCAACAAGATTTGATTTTAGTTGCTCCAGCTACTGCAAATACCATTTCCAAATTTGCATATAAGATTTCTGACAATCCTGTAAATACCCTTTTGATAACTGCTCAAGGTCATGACACTCCTATTGTCTTTGTTCCTTCAATGCATGATTCAATGTATGATGCAGTAAGCGAAAATGTGGAAAAGCTAAAGGAAGAAGGCATAAAATTTGTAAATCCTCGCATTGGTGAAGGAAAAGCCAAATTCCCAGCTATTGAAGACATTGTCCTTGAATCTGTAAGAGCTGTCAATTTGGATAGGGTAAGCAAGGGCATTGCAGGTGGTGTAGTGTCTAATATTGCAGGAAAAAACATATTAATCAGTTTAGGTGGAACATTTGAGGAAATTGACCCTATAAGGGGAATTTCCAATAGGTCCTCTGGTAGAATGGGTTTGGAATTGGCTAAGGAAGCATTCGTCAGAGGGGCTAATTTAACAATTTTAGCTGCACATCATGAAGTTTCAATTCCAAAGGCATTCAATGTGATTGATGCGGAATCAACTACTTTGATGAATGAGAAGATAGATGAATTGATTCCTGATTTTGATGTTTTCATAGCTACTGCAGCTGTTTCTGATTTTACTCCAATCAATAAGGAAAATTCTAAAATATCTTCATCCTATAACTTGTCATTGGAATTTGAGCCTGTTGCAAAAATCATTCAAAGAATCAAAAAGATCAATGAAGATATCTTCTTAGTTGGATTCAAGGCAGAATACAACATTTCAGAAGAGAAAATGATTGATTGCGCTAAGACTCAAATGAGAGAAGCGGGAACAGATTTGGTTGTAGCAAATGATGTTTCCCATGATGGATGCGGATTCGGATCTGAAACCAATGAGGTAATTCTTGTAAGTGATGAAGTCAAAAAGGTTTCATTAAATTCCAAAAAAGAGATTTCCAAATCCATATTTGATGAGATTTCTAAAAAATTAGATTGATTTCAACTTTATAAAAAAGTTTGATCAATTTTTTCTTTTTTTATTTTACTATTTTCTATTTTACTATTTTTTATTTTTCAATTCTTATTTTTATCAATTCTATTTTTTTGCAGGATCATATTTTTTTTTTTTTAGTTCGTTATATAATTTTTTTCTTATATTTTTCCTTATTTTCCTATAAAAATTTTAAATATTTTCTATTATTTTTTTTTAATACTCATATTATGTCCTTATTTAGATAATAATTAAAAAAAGTATTACTTTTTTATAAAAATTAGTAGTTCTTTCTTATTTTTGAAAATAAAGAAAAATTAGAAATATTTTTTAAAATTTTAATAAAATTTTGTTAAAAAAGAGTTAAAAATAGTTTATTTTGCAAAAAAAGTTCAATCCTCTAAGCTATTTAATTATGGAGTGTTTTTTATGAGTGAATTAACCTAGAGGATATTTTTATGAACTCTTTTTTTATTGCATTAGCAAATATATATTTGTAATATTCTTATATAAAAAGCTTTCAGTAGTAATACTTTTTTGAGATTGTTCGTAGTTATACTAAATTCGTATTTCTTCTTAAAATTACTGATAATTATGTTAATTTATTCTTAGATTAATTTTTAAAATTGAATTAGTTTTATTTTTTATTTTCAGTAAATTTTAATCTATTTTTTTCAATAAATCTAATGCATATTACTATTTTGAAATCAAATTTTTTGATAAAAGTAATACTTATAAAATAAGGAGTTTTTGAGCTTTAAATGAGTATTTCTTATCTATAATAACTTGAATTATCCTTATTAAAAATATATGTTTTATTTTTTCGATAGTTACCTATATTTATTGATGAAATAGATTATATGAAAAGCTTAATTTTTGTTTTATAATTTTAATAACAAAATGGTGGTTTTGGATTAAAATAAGAGTTATGTATGGGTTTTGAAAAATGATTTTTTTCAAAAATGAATATATGTTCTTTTAAAAAGATTTCTCCACAAGAAAAGCTATATGGTCCTTTTCATAAGGTTCTAATTTAATCTTTTCCAAAATGGAATAACCATTCTCTTTTATTTTTTTAGCTTCATCCTTGAATATTTTTTTAGGCTTTTGAATAACATCAATGCTTCTTGCTTTTATGGTAATGAGTCCTTGTCCCTCTTCCTTTAGGAATAAATCCATGTTGTCCATGAATAGTTCGCTCTGTTTTTCCTGTGCAACATCACAGTAAACCAAGTCTACTTTCTCAACTTTGTTCAAGTAATATTTCGGTTTGGTTGCATCTGCAAGAAGTGGCATTATATTATTTCTCTTTTGTGATAATCTGACTAGCTTTTTCATGCTGACTGGTGAAAATTCCACTGCATAGATCAATCCTTCATCGCAAATGTCAGAAATGTGTGAAACAGTTGTTCCTGTTGAAGCGCCTAAGTACAATACTTTGGAATCGTTCTTTAATTCAATTCCCTCCAATCCATTCAATAATGCTGCAGCTAATTTGGATCTTCTTGGATTCCAGATTCTGTACTCTTCCTCTCCATCTTGAATGAGCCTTTCATCATAGACTCTAATACCCGGACTTAAGTTTCTGGTAGCTATTTCACCATCTTTGTAAAATATGTTCATTTTTTCACATCTTTATATGAATTTAATTTTTTAGGAATTTTAGATTTTAGAAGTTTAGATTTTAATATTTTGGATTTTATAATTTTAGATTTTAGAAATTATAGATCATTATCATATAGTAAAATGATTATTTTCTTCGTTTCTTTTTGTTCTTCTTGTTTTTCTTGTTTCCTTTGTATTTCTTGCTTTTTCCTTTCCCTTTGTCCTTTTCGGCCTTTCTTTCCTTTGCCCTTTTTTGGCTTGTCTTTTTAGGGAATGGATTTTCCTTTTCTATTTGCTCAACTTTCTTAAGGTAATCCTCTGCAATGCTTGGATCATACTCTCCAGAGAATACATCCTTTCTTACAGCAAGTGTAATCTTCAATGCTAAGTTTCTAGCTATTTTTCCTCTGTTCCACCATTTAGCGCCACGAACGCTTGGGTGTTGGAATATCAATCCATGCTTTGGAGGACGTTCTCCAGTTTTCAAATGTCTGAATATTGCCTTTTCAGCACCCATTATCTGAATAACACTTGCAGGATAAGTTGCTAATCTTTTAATGCTTCCGATATGGGCAATTAATTTAGCGCCTAATGTTGATCCTAATAAATCCCTTAAGTTAGGAGCAATAGCTTCCATTTTAGAATCAATATAAGTTTCAAGTTCTCTTCTGGATTTTTGAAGTGAATAGATGGATTCTGCAAAACTCTTTAGCATTAATAAGTCATCCTCTTCAATGTCAGCACCTGTACTTTCTTCAATCTCTTCAGCAAAATGCTCATTGAAGTTTTCCAAAATGTCTTCTCTGTTTTCACTTTCAGCTATTAACTTTATGTAAGTTTCATTATTGCTTATTGTATCCATTTCAGGGAAATAGATTGTGTACCAATCACGAATGCGTTCAACCAATTTGCTGATTGATTCATCAATGTCATCTACAGAGTTTATTGCCTGGATTAAAAGCTTATCCTCTTCCTGTGAAGATTTTTTGATTTTATGGATTGCTAGCTTTTCATAAATTTGAATGATTTCATCTTGGCCTTTTGAAAATCCAATCTCTTCAAAGATTTTATCAATATTGCTTCTTAAGTATTCTCCACCTTTATTTGGAGTTTTCACTTCAATATTTCCATAGTTTTCAAGTTCCTTGTATTGGGATTTCCTTTTTGTGGTTTCTATAATTATCCTATCCTCTTCGAATGAATCAAGCTTTATTCCATTAATGAGTTCAAGCTCTTCATCTAAAATCTCATTTTCTTCTATCTTAATGAGATTTGAAACCACTTCATCTTCTGTAAAAAGCTTATAATCAGCTATTTGAAGATCTTCATCAAATGCAATAAATCCTGCAATACATTGTGTTATATAAAATTTCATAATCTTATTTTAATTTTTTTATCTAATATATTTTACATTATTTCAGATAATTTTTGCAAGTTTTTGATAAATTCTAATGAAATTTTCTTAAATTTCCACTCGAAAACTAAATAATTATATATCATATAGTTTCCATATATTAAGATAGTATAAAATTATTTTATATTATTAAATATTATATATAAGAAAAATTAGTTATAATTATCAAAGTTCATGTTTTTATTGGAGGTTATTCATGTTAAAAACTAAATTATGTGGTGTCAGGTTAAGAAATCCCTTGATGCTTGCTGCAGGTGTATTGGGAAGCCATGCATCTTCCCTTAATTGGATTTTAAAATCTGGTGCTGGTGCAGTTGTATCCAAATCATTTTCAAAGGAACCTAATGACGGTTATAAGAATCCAACTACCGTTGCTGTAGAGGGAGGAATCATTAATGCGATTGGGCTTTCAAGTCCTGGAGTTGAAGCGTTCATCGATGAATTGGAAAAGGTTGATCGCATAAAGGGCAAATCAATCGCTTCAATTTATGGCGCAACTCCTGATGAGTTTGCATATGTTGCAGGAAAGGTAGAGGATTTGGTTGATATGATTGAATTGAATGTATCATGTCCTCATGCAATGGAAGGTTATGGGGCTTCCATTGGACAAAATCCTGAATTGACTAGAAATGTTGTAAAGGCAGTTAAAGATGCTGTTGATGTGCCTATTCTTGCAAAATTGACTCCAAATGTAACTGACATTTCTGAAATTGCAGTTGCAGCTGAAGAAGGTGGGGCAGATGGATTGACATTGATCAATTCCTTAGGTCCTGGAATGAAAATAGATATTGTAACTGGAAATCCAATACTTGCAAATAAGTTCGGTGGAATGAGCGGACCTGCAATTAAGCCAATAGCTGTTCGTTGCGTTTATGATGCATTTGCCGCAACCGACATTCCAATTGTTGGTGTTGGTGGAATACGCAATTACGCTGATGTAATAGAGTTCCTCTATGCTGGTGCAAGCGCTGTACAAATTGGAACTTCAATCATGTATGAAGGTCCTGAAATATTCGGAAGAATCACAAGCGACTTGGAAGAGTTTATGGAGGAAAGTGAATTTGATTCAATTGATGATATGGTGGGCTTTGCTCATAAGGAGCCATAGCTTAAGTGGGTGATAGAATGAATGTACCTCAAGTTATAGAGATAAAAAAGATTATAGAAGAGACTCCTACAATCAAGACTTTCATTTTTGATTGGACTATGGTTGGTGAAAACATTCCTTCTCCGGGACAGTTTGTCATGGTGTGGAATTTCAAGGATGAAAAGCCAATGTCCATTTCATATATCGATGTTGGTAAGGGAGAACTTGGAATAACCGTTAAGAAGGTTGGAGAGTTTACTGAAAACTTGCATACATTAAAGGAAGGTGACAAGCTAGGTCTTAGAGGCCCATATGGAAACGGTTTTGACACTGATTTGAAAGGAATGAGAGTTTTAGCTATTGGCGGTGGAGTTGGAATGGCTCCTATAGCATCATTTACCGAAGAGGCATTGAAAAATAAGGCTCAAGTTGATGTTGTTTGTGCTGCACAAACAAAGGATGAACTCTTGTTTAATGACAGATTAAAGGAAAAAGGTGCAAAAGTCTACACTTGCACTGATGACGGATCCTGTGGTTTCAAAGGATTTGCAACTCATAGGGTATTGCAATTGATTGAACACAAGGAATATGACTGGGCTGTTGTATGCGGTCCTGAAGTCATGATGAGACCATTGTACGGTAGCTTAGAATCCAATATGATTGAGGGTGAATACTCTATGGAACGTTATATGAAATGTGCTATAGGTGTTTGTGGTCAATGCTGTGTAGACAATACCGGTTGGAGAATATGTGCTGAAGGGCCTGTTTTCTCATCTGATCAGGTTTCTGAAATCGTTGAGTTCGGTAAATTCCATAGAACCGCATCTGGAATGAAAGAGTATTTCTAAATCAATTAACGTTTCAATATGATTTAATATAAAAAAATATTAGAAATAATTTATTTAATGATAACATGTTTAATCTTAATGAAAGCAAATATGGCCTTCATATAATGATTATAATAATTTTCTTATTATTGTCATTATTTACAGTCATGCCGGTATTGAATATGATTTTGCTTGGAGCAATGATTGCTTATGGTATCACACCAGTTGCCAATAGGATTCAATCAAAAATCAAGATTACTTCAATTTCAATATTCCTGGCGATAATAGTGGTAATCATTCCATTGATACTATTGTTCATATACGTATTTTGGGAAACAGCAGTTTTTGCGGATATGTTTTTCGCTTCCCATAATCTTTCTGTAAGTTCAGGAATTGATTTGAATCTGGCTGTTAACATATTTGTCCAAGCATTGCCTGTGGAACTTCAAGGATTTATTAAACCTTACTTAGGGCTATTGACTAGCGGAGTGCATGAAGCCTTAACTTATATATTCAATTATGCCATAAGGTTCATAAGACATTTTTCAGATGTGCTGGTTCAATTGTTTGTCCTGATCTGTTCCATTTATTATTTCACTCGTGATGGAGATAAGGTTATGGAATATATTTTTGTATTTATTCCAAAAGAGCATAGGTCTTTCTTTGAAAGAACCTTGGATGATGTTGCAAATGTTCTAAAATCTATCTTCTATGGTCATTTCCTGACAGCTATGGTTATCGGTGTTATGGGTGGCGTAGGCTATTATTTCTTAGGATATAAGTTTGCATTGTTTTTAGGAATCATTACAGGTATTGCACAGTTGATCCCTATCTTCGGTCCATGGATAGTTTATTGGGCATTGGCACTCTATGCATTCTTTGTTGCTGGAGATATAGCTCAAGGACTCCTTACAATATTATGGGGATTCGTATTAAGCTTGAGTGATATGTACATTCGTCCAATGCTTGCAAGCAATTATGCTGACATGCCTTCCTTAATCCTTTTGGTTGGATTTATGGCTGGACCTTATGTATTTGGAATTGTTGGTTTCATATTGGGTCCTTTGATTTTGGGAATTGCATATGCGGTTATCAAGTCCCTTAAGGAAGAATTGGAAAATGATAAATTAGAGAGAAAAATTGGAAAATAATGAATCTGATAATTATTAATTATTATAAAAAAATTTGGTTGATAGGATGGTAAAAAGAAACATTGTTCTTTTAGACATTGATTATATCACTCATGATGAAAAGCCAGTCATGAGATTATTCGGTAAAGTTAAGGGAGAAAAATCCAATGACTTGATTGCATTAGATGACAGTTTCGTCCCTTATTTGTACATTTTACCTGTAACTGATATTGATAAATGTATGAAGGATTTAGAAGAACTTGAAAAGGAAGATGAATTGGAGTTTACAAAACTTGAAAAAGTCCTTAAGAAGGATTTCCAGGTTCCTACCGAATTCATTAAAATCAGCTTTAACCATCCTCAAGATGTGCCAAAATACAGAGACAAGATTTGGGATTTGGACTCTGTAAAGCAGCTTAGGGAACATGATATTCCATTCTATAGAAGATATCTGATTGACAATGGATTGGTTCCTATGGCTGAATTGGAGTTAGAGGGAGAACTTATTGATTCATTTGAAACCATAGACAGTGATGATGATTCCCTTGAAATCCTAAAATTGAATGAATCTCCTAAAACTGCAAACACTGATTTCCAACAGTTCAGGATGATGAGCTTTGACTTGGAAGTTAGAAACCCTCATGGAATGCCTAACCCAAATGAGGATGAAATCATCATGATTGGAATTGACAGTAATGTAGGAGTTAGAAAAGTCATTTCAACTAAAGGGGACGAATTTGAACAGGACCCTGAAATGTACTTCATAGAAAAGGTTGATTCTGAAAAGGAAATGATAGAATCATTCATCAAGACTGTTAAGGAAAACAATATTGACATTATCATAGGATATAACTCTGATGTCTTTGACTTCCCATACCTTAAGGATAGGGCAAAGATATGGGGCATTGACTTGGATTTAGGGGTCGATGGATCAAGCATCAAGTTCATTAGAAGAGGCTATAACAATGCAGCAACATTCAAAGGGCTTCTTCATGTTGACTTGTATTTGGTTATGAGAAGATACATGTCACTTGACAGATACACTTTAGAGAGAGTGTACTTTGAGTTCTTTGGAGAGGAAAAGATAGATGTTCCTGGAGACAGAATCTATGAATTTTGGGACAATGGTGGCAAGGAACTTAAGAACCTGTTCAAGTATTCCTTGGATGATGTTGTATCCACATTGAAGATTGCTCAGGAAACATTGCCTTTGAACTTGGAATTGACTCGTATAGTTGGACAGCCTTTTGTTGATGTAACCCGTATGGCTACAGGTCAGCAGGCAGAATGGTATTTGGTTAGAAAAGCTTATGAAGTTGATGAAGTAGTGCCAAATAAGCCTAACATGACTATGAAAAACATTAAGGAAAGAGGAAGCAACTCTGGAGGTTATGTTAAAGAGCCTGAAATCGGATTGCATGAGAATTTGGTTCAGTTCGACTTCAAGAGCCTGTACCCTACTTTAATCATTTCAAAAAACATTTCTCCAGATGTTTTGGTAAATGGCAATTCATCATATAATGCCAAATTTGAAGACTTTGAGGATTATGAAACATGCTATGATGAAATCGATAGTATTAAGGAAGATGAAATGTCTTCTGCAATAGATGATGAGGAATATTATATTTCTCCAGAACACTTCTTCAAGTTCAAGAAAGAGCCTCAAGGATTCATTCCTTCAGCTTTAGAGGATATCCTAAATGAAAGGTTCGCTGTTAAGAATAGGATGAAGGCAACAGATGATCCAATATTAAGGAAGGGTCTTGATGTTCAACAGCAAGCGTTGAAGCGTTTGGCAAATACAATGTATGGAGTTTATGGATTCTTGAGATTCCGTTGGTATTCATTTGAATGTGCTCAATCAATTACTGCTTGGGGGCGTCAGCATATTAAAAAGGCGATGAAGGAAGCGGAAGATTATGGTTTTAAGGCAATTTATGCAGATACTGATGGTTTCTATGCAAAATATGTGCCTGAAATGAAAAAGGAATAAAATTTAAGTTTATTAAAAAATCTATTAAAAATTATATTAAATTTATCTATTAAAAGTTAAAAAATCACGTTTATTGAATATTAATTATAATAATTTAAAGGAAGTATGATTATGAAAGAGAAAATTGCTTTGGCAGCATGCAGTGGAATGAGTCCTAATGGTTTGGTTGCGAGAGTTGCAGTTCATGACTTAGCTATTGATGATGTGGAAATCTTATCCATTTGTATGGGTTCAACTTCTGCAAATGTCACTGGTTTTAAGAGAATGCTTGATAAATACCCCATTTTAGCAATTAATGGATGTGAAGGAAACTGTGTTGGTAAAATATTAGAGCAAAAGGGCATTGAAATTGTGGATGAGCTTAATGTTGGAGACATTTTAGCTGAAACTGAACATAAGGCGAATGATGCTGCAAGATTGGATGAAGAAGGGGAAATCTGCGTTTCAATTGTGAAAGAGGTTATTGAAAACAAGATCAAAGAAATTGGATTGGATTAATTTTCACAATTTTCTAACCATCTCCCAATATTTCTTTAGGTGATTTTATGGTAAAGCCAGTCAAGATTCATGATAATAATTTATGGGATAAATTTGTCAATGATAGTGAGCAATATTTTGCGGTTTTAAGCCCTGGATGCAAAATTGCATTTTTTGTTGGAGAGACTGACAAGAATTTCCTGCTCATTGAAAGAACAGAAGGAGCTATTGAGTCCAAGTTCAATGTAAACAGTTCACTTAATATGATGGAAACGGATTTGTTCTTTACAATTGCTGAAGAGGATGCATCTGAACTTTTGGATGATGCAAGCAAACTTTCAAATTTCATTAAGGAGGGCAAGTTAGGAATCTTCTGTTTAGTTGATGATGTGGTCATGGCAGAAAAAGGGCTTGATAAATTATTGAATGATTTAGGATTTGCACCATCTTGTGCAATTTAATTTTTTTTTAATTTTTTATCAAAAATTAATTTTCTATTTTTTTTAAAATTTTTCCTATATTTTCAAAAAGTTCACTTTTCCATATTTTTTAAATTTTGCTTTTTCAATTTTTTAAAATATCCAATATAATATTTTTCAAAAATTTTACTTTTCTATTTTTCATAAAATAATTTTTTCATTTTTTCACTATTTTGTCATTTATCATTTGTGTGATGTAGATTACTAATTATCAAAATTTATAATATGATTCATACTTTCAATATTTTTAAGATATGATTAATTATTTTAATACTTTTTTATCTAAACTATATTTTAGTGAACTTTTATTATTAAAATTTTTATAGGGCTTTGAGAGTGAAAATTTTAGTATTATTTTTATAAAATATTTTTTTAAAAAATAGTAAAATATATTAAAAAATTAAATCTTTAATTTTTTTTAAAGAGCAATAAATTTTAAAAATTTATAAAATTTCAAAATCAGTAAAATTTGCAAAATTAGTAAAATCAGTATTTGTTAAAAAGTAGATTTTGAAAAATACTAAAAAATAAAAATAGTAAAATAAAAGTAAAAGAGTAAAATAGTAAAGAAGAAAAAAGTTAGATTTATTCAGTTAAGTAACTGTCTAAATCTATATTTTCAGCATCACAAATGGTTTTTAATGTTTCATATAGTTTTTCATCTATTTCTAAACCATTTTTCTCATTTTCAGAAATTCTTTTTACTTCGAGATCTCCCGGAATGAAAGTGTTTCCGGATTCTCTGATTTCTGTAACGAATTCTTCTACTTGTTCTTTAAATACGTCAATTGAAACGAATTTTTCAGGATTGATTGCAACAAACAAGTCCCCTTTGTTGCAGTCTTCCTTATAGTCTCCTGCTGTACCTGTTACTTTAGTACCAAATGCCGCGTTTACTAAAGGTCCTGTCATTATTTCAATCATAAAGCTTAAAGCGTATCCTTTTACTCCACCAAATGGAAGGATAGAGCCTTCTAATGCAGCTTCAGGATCAGTGGTTGGATTTCCCTCCTTGTCAATTGCAGTGTTTGGAGGAATTTCCTCACCTTTTCTTTTTGCTTCTAATAATTTTCCTCTTGCGCTTACAGAAGTTGCCATATCAACAGCAATATAAGTTTCGGAAGGGATACCAATAGCTATTGGGTTAGTTCCGAGAATAGCTTTCTTACCACCTAATGGTGCTACTCCAGGTTCAGTGTTACAAATTACAATACCAATCATGTCATTTCTAATAGCTAAGTCAGAATAATAACCGGTTATTCCAAAGTGGTTTGAATTGAAGGTACCTACTGCAGCGATACCGGTTTCCTTTGCCTTATTGATTGCCATCATCATTGCTTCATGTGCAATGTATTGTCCGAATAAGCTTTTACCATCAATGAGTGCAATGGAATCCTCATCCTTGACAATTTCATAATCTCCTTTGGTTTCAATAAAACCGTTATTGATTCCTCTGATGTATTGTGGGAATCTTCCAAGTCCATGTGAAGTGAAACCTTTTAAATCAGAGTCTAAAGTTGCTTCAGTAATGATCTTTGCATGATATTCTTGAACTCCAATGTTGATTAAGATTTCATTTACAAGTTTTCTTTCATTTTCAACACTAATTCTCATATTTTCCCTCCTAAATGATTGGCATTTGTTGAAATATCTTTGTAATTGTTAATTAATTTTTAAATATTTTTTTAATGTTTTTTTAAATTATTATTGGAATTTTATGTATTTTATTCTCTTTTCTTTTCTTTTTTTGCATTGAAATTAGTATTCAATTACAGTTCCATCAAATGTTCTTACAGTAATCTTTTCTTCAGCAGTAACTGTTCCTACAATTTGAGCTTCAATGTTTTCGTTCAATGCTTCAACAACAGCGTCTGCTTCCTCTGGGCTTGCAATTACACAGAATCCTACACCCATATTGAAAACCTTGTACATTTCCTCTAAAGGAACGCCTTGCTGGTAGATTAATTTAAAGATGTCTTGTGGCTCTGGGTAATCTGTAATGTCAAAACCGATTCCTTTTTTAAGTCTTGAAAGGTTGTTTACTCCACCACCAGTCATATGAGCAAGACCTTTAATGTCAAAGTCATGTTTTAAAAGTTCAACAATTGCTTTAACATATAGTTGGGTTGGTTTCAATAATTCTTCTCCAATGGTGGTTTCTTCGTTAGGCATTTTATCGTTGACGTTGAATCCTCCTTCTTCAAAGATTGCTCTTCTAGCTAAGCTTAAACCATTACTGTGAATACCGCTGCTTCTAAGACCGATTAATACATCTCCCTCTTGGATATCTGCACCAGTGATGATTTTATCCTTGTCTACAAAACCGATACCGGTTCCTGCTAAGTCAAAGTCCTTTACAATTCCTGGAAGGGAAGCGGTTTCTCCACCAATAATTGCGATTTGGGATTCTTTTGCCCCTTGAACAAGACCGTCTGCAATTTCTTCAGCTACTTTTGGATCTGGTTCTTCGACTGCTAAGTAGTCAACTAATGCAATAGGCTCTGCACCTACACAAAGGATATCGTTAACTACCATTGCAATCATGTCAATTCCAACAGTATCGTATTTTTCCATCATTTTTGCAACTAATATTTTACTTCCTACACCATCAGTACTCATTGCAATAGCCTTATCGCCAAGTTCTACCAATGCTGCAAAGTGTCCACTATCAGTAATAATATTTCTGTATTCTAATGTTGGCTGCAATTTTGAAGCTAATTTTGAGACGGTTAATGCTTCAAGGTCAATGTCAACACCAGATTCTGAGTAAGTAACCATAAAATTCACCTAATAATAATTCATAAATTTTTTATTTTTTAAAAAGTTTTTATTTTAAATAGGCCATTATTAACAATTAAATAATAGCTAACATTTTAATATTTGTTTTAGCTATTATTTATATTATATTAATTATTTTAGAATAATTAATGATAAAATTGATTGAAATTAAAAAATTAAAAAAAAATAAATTTTGTTTTAATTATAAAAATTTAAAAAAAATTTTTAAAATAAAAATATTTTAAAATAAGGATTATTTTGAAATATAAATATTTTAAAAAGATTTAAAACTATTGAAGTCTGGTTGCTTCAAGGATAAGTGGAGTTTTAGTCTCTACCTTATAACTTCTGTGAATGCTTGAAGCCAAGTCAACAGTTTTATATGGGTCTCCGTGACAAGTGATGATTTTATCAGGTCTTGGATGCAATCTTTTTGCGAATTCCATCAATTGTCTTCTGTTGGAGTGACCACTGAATCCTTCGATGGTTTTGACATCCATTTTAACATTGTAGATTCTCTTTTTACCTGTTTCATCTTCCAATGGGATTTCCTTGTGTCCTTTTTGGATTTTTCTACCAAGTGATCCTTCAGATTGGTAACCTACGAAAACAATGGAATTGTTCTTGTCTTCACATAACCATTTGAAGTACTCTACAGAGTTTCCACCAGTCATCATACCTGATGTTGAAAGGATAATTGATGGTTCTCCTTCTACAATCTGTTTTCTTTCAGCATTGTTTTGAACCTTATTGAAAGATTCTGCAATGAATGGATTTCTTCCCATATGGAAAATTTGATCCCTTAAGTCTTTGCTTAAGTATTCTGGTCTTGCAGTGTGCACTGCAGTTGCTTCCCAAATCATACCGTCAAGATGGATTGGCACTTCTTCAATCATTCCATGACGCATGTACTCTTCAAGCACAATCATCAATTCTTGTGCTCTTCCTACTGCAAATACAGGAACCAATACTTTTCCGCCACGTTTTAATGTTTTGTAGATGGTTTTCATCAATTCTTTTTCTGCATTGTTTCTTGATGGGGTAACGTCTTCATGTCCACCATATGTACTTTCCATAATGCAGCTTTCCACTCTAGGGAATCTTGTGGTTGCAGGTTCCAAGAGTCTGCTTCTTTCGTATTTGAAGTCTCCAGTGTAGAGCAAGTTATGTGCACCGTCACCAATGTGGAAGTGACACATAGCAGAACCTAAAATGTGGCCTGCATTATGCAATGTCAATTTAATGTCTGGAGATATGTCAGTTACTACTCCATAGTCAAGAGTGATTGTGTGCTTGATCATTTTTTGCACATGCTTTACATTAAATGGAAGTGGGTTGTTTTCCCTATGTGCAATGTCAATGTAATCCAATTGCAATAAGGTCATTAAGTCTCTTGTTGCAGAAGTACAGTATACAGGACCTTCGTATCCGTAGTGGTAAAGGTAAGGAATGAAACCGCAGTGGTCCAAGTGAGCGTGAGACACTACAACTGCATCAAGGTCTTGAATTGAAAACTCAGGAACTCCGAGCATTGGGAATGAAGTTTTTTCATCTTGTCCTGCTACGTTTACTCCACAATCAAGCAATACTCTACTGTTTGGAGTTTGAAGTAACATACATGAACGTCCTACCTCTTTAAATCCTCCCATAGCAGTTAATCTGGTCCATTCATTAGGATATTTTCCGCCTTGGTGGATTCTTGCACCTAAAGTCTGCAAGATTTTCTTTCTTTCCTTACTGTTGTGCATCAAGGTATTTCTGATTCTATCGATAATCTCAGATCTGATTGGAGGACTTCTTAAAATCTTTGGAGCCCATCCGGTTTTTCTAACGATTTCCCTTGAGGTCACTCCATATTTTCCAATTACAAGTCCAGGTTTGGTAGCTTCTATAACAACTTCGTTGGTAACTTCATCAAAAGTGATGTTGCTGATTTCAGCATCTTCTGGAACGATCTCTTCGACTTTTTGAATAGTTTCTTCGTATGGTAATAAAACAGATTTGTCTGATCTGATTATGATTCTTTTTCTAAGTTCTTTTGCCAAGTTTCTGATTAAGTCCCCATTGTCTGCTACAATGTCTGGGTTTTTTGTATAAATAACAACCTCAGGACCTTCAAATTCAATATTCGCTAATTGAACTTCATCAGGTAGTTTTTTTGTAATTTTTTGTTTGATTTCTTCTAAAACGTTTGAAGCCATATTATCACTTCGAAAAATAGACGTATAAAATTAGCATATGGTATAAAATCAATATTTTTGTAATTTCCAATTCTTCTTTTATTTTCTTTTAATCAGTTATAGAAAATGTTTTTTAAAAAATATTCGTTAAGTAAATTTTGGTTAATTTTTAAATAAGCCGTTTAATTGAATAATAATCTATAATTAATCTAAAATAATTAAATTAATTAACTAATTAAAATCCTAATATTATCTAAATATAAATTATATAAATTTCTAAACTTAGGATTTAAAATTAAATTAAAAGTTAAGAATATTGATTTAAATCTACGATATCAATATTCTTATTGATTAAATAAACAGCTTCTGTGTCATAAAAAAGATGTTTACTTAATTTATTGCATATACTATCTATACTGTAATATGTAAAATTAGTTGTAAAATAAAGTTAAAAAATAAATAATTCGTATATATTTTTTAGCTATTAATTTTTTCAATAATAGATTCAACTTCTTCTTTTTCTAACATCTTGTATCCGTCTTTAGTAACTTCAGCTACTAAGAAGCCATTTCCAGAGTAAGTGTCTCTTTCTGTAGCAGCTTTGATAGCTCTTAAAGCTAATTCCTTAGCTTCTTCTACAGTGATGTCTTCGTGGAATCTGTCTTCAAGAACACCATATGCAAATGTAGAACCGGAACCGGTAGAAATGAAGGTATCCTTAATCATACCTCCTGCTGCATCTAAAGAATAGATTGATGCCCCAGTGTCATCTACTCCTCCGATAAGAGTTTGTACATGTGCTGGTGAGGAGTGTAATATGTTAGAACTTACAGCTGCAGCAGCTTCTAAGCTAATGTCTTTACCATTTCTTAATCTGTATAATGCAGTTTCAGCGCTAATGATTTTCATTAAGCTTTGTGCATCTGCAACAGATCCTGCAATGGTTGCTGCAATGTGGTTGTCAATTTTGAATATTTTTTCAGCTACTTTGTGAGCAACCAGGTTTCCCATACTTGCTCTTCTTTCGCTTGCAAATACAACACCATCTTTACAGGTAATACCGACAGTAGTGGTACCTTCAAATGTGTTTTTATCAGCCATATTAATACACCTCGTATAATAATGTAAAATTAAATTTAAAGCATAAAATAATCTTAAATAATAAAATATAATCTTAATAATGATTGAAATTATTATTAATTAAAATTAGAAAAGTTAGGTTTTCAAAGTTATATAAAATTGATAAAATTAAGTTATACTTATACTAATATAACCGCTTTTCCTAACCTATTCTTATTATGTTATACATTATATATAATAGTTTCGTTATTTTGGACAATTTTCAAATAATTTCTATCATAAAATTTATTTTTTCGTGATTTTCAAAAATTTTTTATTTATTCATATTAGATTATTTTTTTATTAAAGATTAATTCTTTCTTTATTTTTAATTTAAATCTATATTTTTATATTTTTATTCAAACTACCTATTTCTAATCAATATTTTTCTTAAATAACTAATATTGATTTTAATAACTTTAATTTATTTTAATGTATTTACATTTATTATTAATTTCGTATTATATAAATGTTTTTAAATTAGTTTGATATTTTTGTCAAATGGTTTATTTTTTTAAGTTTTTTGATTCATTGACAAAAAATATATTATTTTATTAAAATAAATTATAATCATTGAATTTAAATATAAATGTTTTATCATTTTCTGGTGATTTTTTGAAATGGAAGAAAATTGGAGATATCTTGATAGTTGACAATAAGTTCAGTGAGGACTCTTTGGAGAATTTAGAGTCCATTGCCTTAGAGCATAATGTCAAATCAATTATTAAGATTGATAAGATCGATGGGCAAAAGAGAGAACCTACTATAAGTCTTTTGTATGGCGATGAAACCGAGACCATCCATAAGGAAAATGGGTGTCTCTTTAATCTTGATTTATCTAAAGTCATGTGGGCTAAGGGAAACAATAATGAAAGATTGAGGATTGCCAAATTGGTTACAAAGGGTGAGACTGTAGTGGATATGTTTGCTGGAATCGGCTACTTTTCAATTCCAATTGGTGTTCACAGTCAAGCGAAACAGATTTACTCAATTGAGATAAATCCAAACTCCTATCATTTCCTTAAGAAAAACATTGAATTAAACAGAATCAATGAAAAGGCAAATTATGATAGGATGATTCCTATTTTGGGGGACTGTGCTAACGAAGCTCCAAAGTATTCTGCTGATAGGGTATTGATGGGCTATGTGAAAACTACTCATCACTTCTTAAGGCCTGCAATGGAATGTGTCAAGGAGGGTGGAATAATCCATTATCATGAAACAGTTCCGGATAAGTTGATTGAAATCCGTCCGTATGAGAGAGTCAAAGAGATTGCTTGGGAATGTGGAGAAAGGGAAGTTGAAGTGTTGAACATTCAAAAGATAAAAAGGTATGCTCCAGGTGTAGAGCATATAGTTTTGGATGCAAGAATTAATTAAGTGAGAATTTATTAAAAAATTTTTTTATCTGTTTAGTGAAAATTGTAATATATAAGATAGCATATAAGATAATTATTTTGATTAAACGGAAATCATTTTTATCATGTTTTAGGGAAGAATTATTATGATTGAAACTGATGTGTTGGTTATTGGTGCTGGACCTGCAGGATCTTCAGCTGCAAGATTTGCAGCTAAAGGCGGTGTAGACGTTATTATTATAGAGAAGAAATCTGAAATTGGATTTCCTAAAAGATGTGCCGAAGGGGTTTCAAAAAAGATTTTTGAAAAATTGGACCTTGAAATGGATCCTCATTGGGTCACTAATGAAATCAGCGGTGTAAGATTCGTTGCTCCTGATGGAACAGATATTTGGCTTAGTGAAGACCAAATCGATTTGCCTGATGCAGGATATGTGCTTGAGCGTAAGGTATTTGATAAGCACATGGCGGCCGTTGCTGCAAGGGAAGGGGCAGAAATCAGAATCAAGACCCAAGCAAAAGGCCTTAAAAGAGAAGAAGACGGAACATTCACTGTCACTTGCGAATCCATGGGAGAAACCTTTGATATTCATGCTAAAATTATCATTGGAGCGGATGGTCCTGAGTCCCATGTAGCTAAATGGGCGGGATTGAATGCTTATATCAAGCCTCAGCATATGGTGGCTGGTGTGCAATATGAAATGTGCAATGTAAAAATGAAAAGGAACGATTATCTTGAGTTCTATTTCGGCAGTGTAGCTCCTGGAGGATATTTCTGGCTATTCCCTAAAGGTGGAGATGTTGTAAATGCTGGCCTTGGAATAATTACAAATATGGCTGAAAAATCCGCTTACGAATACCTTGTGGATGCTGTAGACAACTGTTATGCAACCCAAGAGGCTCAAGCAGTTGAATTGAATGCTGGTGGAGATCCGGTTGGAGGGCTTGTCAAGGAAATGTACGGAGACAATATCCTGCTTGTAGGGGATGCTGCAAGTCAAGTGAATCCTCTTACCGGTGGAGGAATCACCAATGGTATGTTAGGTGGAAGATTTGCTGGTGAAGTTGCAGTGGAAGCTATAAAATCAGGTGACTGTTCCAAGAATTTCCTTAAGAAGTATGAAAAGCTCTATTTGGATGAAATGGGCGCTGAAATGCAAAAATACACTAAGGTCACTGAATATTTATGGACTTTAGATGACGATGACATCAATAAGATCGCTCATAAATTCAAGGAAATGGAATTTGAAAAGTTAACTACAACTGATATCGTTAAAGTGGTTATCAAGGCAGATCCAAAATCACTTTTAAAACTAGGTAGAATCTTTTTATAGATTAAAATTATTTAAGAGATTAGATTCTTAATCTCTTATAATTGAATATTTTTTTTGAAGAGATTATTTATTTTCAATCTCTTCTTGTCCTCTTTTTGTTTTTTCCAGTAAAACTGGATTTTCAATATATTTTTCATTTATGTATTTTTCATAGATTGCCAATCTCTCTTTCAATTCGTATCCTGCATCATTGGTTAGTTTTTCTAATTTTTCAAGAGTTGGCCATGGAGATGATGGATTTACATAATCTTCACTAAGTGGAGATACTCCTCCCCAGTCATCAGTACCGCAGAGAAGGAATATTTGGCTTGTTTCATAGTTTAAGTTTGGTGGCACTTGAACTGAAACATCTTCATCGAAAAGCAACTGTGCAGCTGCAACGGTTCTAACCATATCCAAAAGGCTTGGCTCTTCATGATTTTCCATTTCAATTCCAGGACTTACAGTAAAGTTTTGAATGATTACCTCTTGGATGTGACCATACTTGTCACAAAGCTCTTTTATTTTAAGTAATGAATCAGCTATTTCTTCCTTTGTTTCACCTATTCCGATAAGTATTCCTGTTGTGTATGCAATATTGAGCTTTCCAGCATTTTCTATTGTTTCAAGACGTATTTTAGGATTTTTTCCAGGACTTTTCTCGTGGGCTATTGTATTCATCAATCTTTCAGATGAGCTTTCCAGCATCATTCCCATTGAAATATTGTATTCCTTTAGCATTTTCATATCTTCATATGGGAAGTTTCCTGCATTTGTATGCGGAAGAAGCTCAGTTTCTTCAACAGTCATTTTGCAGATGTCATAGATGTATTCGCACATATTCTTAAAGCCTAATTCATCCAGTTTTGCTTTAACTGCCTCTTCAGTATCAGCATCCTCACCCATGGTAAACAATGCCTCTTTGCAGCCATATTTCTCAGCTTCCTTCAATGTAGCTAAAACCTCCTCTTTATCGAGCAATATGATTGCATCAGGGTCATCTGGACTTTGCTTGAATGCACAGTATCCGCAATCATTTCTGCAGATCTTAGTAAGTGGAATGAACACGTTTTTGGAATATGTCACATAATTGTGCTCTCTTTTAGAGTTAGCTAAAGCCATGATTTCAAGAATGTCCTCTTTTTTGCATTCTAAAATAGCTATTAAGTCATCGCGACTGAGATTTTCAAAATCAATATTGGATATATTAGACATTTTACACCTATTTTTTGAAGATTGTAATATTTATTTTATTTTTGTTTTATTTCTATTTCATTTTTTTCATTATTCTTCAATTTCCTCTCTTTCAGTGGCAGTCACTTCAACATACAATGGGCCGAATCCTGATTTGTCTTTCCAGATAGCCACAAATGTTCCTACATTTGGCATAAGGAATAGCTTGTATTCCACATGCAATCCCATAGCTTCCAATTGCTCTTTCATTTTGAGCAATCCTCCGCTATCTGGTGCTACGCCGCCATCTTCACCGTCTCTAAGGTAAGAATCCACTTTCTCTACAAACTCATTACCCTCATCTGATAAGACATCAACTTCCTTAGCTTTGAGAATATCTTCAAGTTCTCTTAATTTAGCTTCCATATCATTGATTTCTATAGGGTCACGGCTTATTCCTCTTACGATAACAACATGTTCCCCATGAAATGCAGGTCTGGATCCTTTAAATGCATTGAAATGTCCTATAATTTGTCCTGTAGTTTTTAATAATACGTCTGACATAAAATCACTTTATTATTTTAAATTATTATTTAAATCATTATTTTAAATATTATTTTAAATATTTTTCAATTAAAATTTTAATTATTATTTTAAATCTTCTAATAATTGCTTTTAATATTTTAAGAAAATTATATAGTTATTTTTAATTTAGATAGTATATAAATTTTACAAAATAGGCTTACGTTTTTTTATAGAATATGATTTCATAAAAATTATATAAATGAAAAATATAAAATGAACATGGTAATCAAAACAATCAAAAAATATATTATTTGTTTAATAATAAATTTCTTGATTTATAGATAATTAATTTTAAAAATTCATTTTACTATTTTATTTAATTAAGTGATTATATGAATGAACATTCAGGATGGAACTCAAAGCTAACATTTCTTTTTGCGATGATTGGCGCTACAATTGGTATCGGAAATATTTGGCGTTTCAGTTATGTATTTTACACCAATGGTGGAGGATCTTTTTTCATTCCTATATTATTGCAATTCTTGTAATGGGAATTCCATTTTTGATTTTAGAGAACGGATTGGGATTCAGATACAAGGAGAGCTTTTCAAAGCTATTGCATGATATAAATCCAAAATTTGAGATTATTGCTTGGATGCTAGTGCTTTTTGTTTTCATTGTTGCAATTTATTATATGGTTATCTTAAGCTGGGATTTAATATATTTAATGAATAGTTTTACATTTGGATGGGGAAATGATCAGTCTAGTTTTTTTGCAACAAACGTTGGAGGTTCTTCTGATTTTGCTAACATAGGTTCTGTAATAGTTCCTACGTTCATTGCCATTATAGTGTTGTGGGGCTTATTATGGATAGTTTCAAACAATGATGTTGATAAGGGAATCGGCAGGATATCAAAGGTCTTGATGCCGTTGCTTTTCGTTATAATGTCATTTATTCTTTTTTATTCACTCACTTTACCTGGATCTGAATTAAGATTGAAGACATTGTTGACTCAAGACTGGAATTCGCTTTTTGATGTTAATATTTGGCTTGCAGCATTTGCTCAGATAATATTTTCCTTAAGTATAGGGCAGGCGATTATTTACACATATGTCACTTACTTATCTGAAGAAACCAGATTGATAGACAATGTGTTTATGGTTGTTTTAGCCAATTCCATTTATGAGCTCTTTGTTGGATTGGGGATATTCTCAATTTTAGGATATATGTCTGTAACAAGTTCAATTCCTATGACTGAATTGATCAGTGAGGGAACCAGTTTAATCTTTGTTGCTCTGCCTGAAATTTTTGAGGTAATGGGTCCTATTGGAAGAATAGTAGCTCCATTACTCTTCTTATCAGTATTATTTGCAGGATTCACTTCCTCATTAGCATTATACGAGCCCTTATTGTTGTCTGTTTGTGATAAGTTAAATTGGTCTCGTAGAAAAGGAGTGACTGTTTTAGCTGTCATTGCATGTTGCGGGTCATTATTGTTTTCAACAGGCATCAGCAGTTATCTAGTTGAAATAGTTGATACATTGTCAATGAATTTGGAATCTTAATTTTAATAGCATTGCAAGCCATAGTCTTTACCAGGTATTTGGATATAGATGGATTAAGGGATATATTGAATAAAAATTCTGCATTAAAGTTGGTAGAAAATGGAAATTTGATCTTAAGTATATTCTTCCAGAAATGTTAATTGTCATGTGGATTATTGGTGTAGGCCAATTGATTTATGAAGTGGATTTATTTAAATTAGGAGTATATGTCTTAATCACATTCATCGTATTGGGATTATCTGTATTTTTCGTCAGGTCAAATCCAATTGATCATAATTCTAAAGAATAATTAAATTTTTCAAAAATAAACATTATATTCTTATATATAACCCTATTTTTTTAATAGGGATATTTCTTGTGAGAATTATGCAGATTAGAAAAGCGACAATTGAGGATTTAGAGTTATTAATTATGGGCATATATAGAAAGCTCAGGATTTCATGATTAAATCTGGAAATTCTAATCAATGGGGCCATTTCTATCCTAGTGAAGACTTGGTCATAGATGACATATCAAAGGGGATTTCCTATTTGATTTTTGAGGATACTTTTGATGATTGTCCTCATGGTGTCTTTGTACTTATTGACGGTTTGGAACCGACTTACAAGTATATTGAAGATGGAAATTGGCTTAATGATGAACCGTATATGACATTGCATAGAATCGCAAGTGATGGGAAAGTTCATGGTGTTTTTAAATCTGCAATTGACCATTCCAAATCCATTTGCAATAACATTAAGATAGATACCCACAACAACAATCAAATCATGCAAAAACAGATAGAAAGGAATGGTTTCAAGAGGTGTGGGACCATTTATGTTAAGGAGGGTTCTCCTAGAATTGCTTACCAATGGATGAAAGAAAAATAGTTTTTAAATGCTCTTTCAAAAATTATAATACTCTTATATTTGATAATATATATTAGATTTAATTTAGGAAATGATATTATGGAAAATTTTGAAAATCAGAAATTCTGCCAATCATGTGCAATGCCTATGACTGAAGAGCTTTTTGGAACCAATGCAGATGGATCTAAAAATGAGGATTACTGCATGTACTGCTTTAAGGATGGTGAATTCACTTCCGATATGACTATGGAAGAAATGATAGATTTCTGCAGTGAAAAGATGGTTGAAGTTCATCCTGAAATGAATATTGAAGAAGCTTCCAAAATGATGAATGAAGTCTTCCCTCAATTGAAAAGATGGGCAAAGGATTAAATTATTTAATTTAATTCTTTATTTTTTTACTATTTTCATAATAAAAAACTTTTTTTTAAAAAATATAATTTCAAATTAAACTTATAGAAAAAATATATTCAAATAGAAAATAAGATGAAAAATAATAGATAAAAAAGAAAAATGGTTTATTAATTAAAACCAGCTATTAAAGAAATTAATAATATAATGTGTTATTTGGATATTTAATTTGGATTTCATTAACAATTTCAGCTTCTTCTGATTTAGCAAATTTTAAAGAGATATATGCTATTGCTAATGAGCTTACAATTGATACTAAACTAAAGAATAAAATAGTGTTCATAATTCTTCCTCCGATTTTTTTAGATTATAAATAATTCTGCTTATTCTTTAATCCATTAAAAGAATTATATAAAGTCTTTCGAATGCAAGCACTTACTTGCATCGTTAAATTATGAAAATGAGAGAGTAAATCTTTTTATTTTAAAAAAATTAATTTAAAATTATTTAAAAATTATTTAATAAATTTAATTTAATAAACCTTATATTGACTAGGCCTATTAAATAGTAAAAATAGTTCTTATTTTTATTATCTGATTTAGATATATTAAAGCAAATAAGCAATATTTGCATCGGTGTTTAAAAAGAAAAAATAAAAGTTTTAAATTAAGCCATAGGCTTAATATAAACTTCTTATTATAAATTAAGTTCTTCTTTAAGAGAACCTAAAGTAGAAACTTTTTCTGCATAAGCATTGTGTCTGTGAATACTTTCATGGTTTTCTTGTCTTGTAGTAATTAAAGTGTCATCAGGCAAGTATGAAAATTCGTCAAGGATCTTTTCATTCATTGTTCTTACACAATCCTCTACAAATACAGGATTCTTATGAGCATTCATAACAACTGCATTTTCATCAGGACGTTTTAAAAGCTCTGAAATAGGGGAACTCATGGATGATTCAATGATTTCAATCAATTTTTCACCATCGATGTATTCTTTTTCAGGAACTTCTATTAAGATGGTTCCTACTCCTCTTTGGTTGTGAGAAGCGAAAGTTACAGTGTCCAATACTTTTTCACATGTTTCTTCATCTAAGAATTTTAATAAGTTGCTTTTATCCACTTCTCTTACAGATTCCTGTGCGCATGGACAGACAGTTATTCCAACAACTTCAGCACCAATAGCTTTTCTAATGGTGATGGTTCCATCATCTTCACGGATACCAACAGCATTAGCTATTAATTTAGCCATTTCTTGGGATCTATTGTCAGTTACTGGGGACTCTTTCATAAACATGTAGTCACTAACCATGTTCACTTCAACACGTTTAGCGTATTCATGCTTTTCAAGCATCCTATTTACGATATCTGCACAGAGTGATTCAACACCATCGGATGCACCTTTAGCAACTTCATCAACAACTTCACTGATAGCTTCAGGAGTTCTAGACATATGTGTACCTTTTTGAGTGCTTGGCAAATCTACAAAAGCATCAAAAGTAGGTAATAATATGATTGGTCTTTTTTCTTTTCTTTTAAGAGTTAAAAGTTTTTTGACGCCAGTAACACCTACTCTACTTAAGTGAATAGGGATACGTGGTTCATCATCTTGTGTGTCTGGGAGACAAACTACCATTTTTGTTTACCTTCTTTAGTTTATTAAAAATAAATATTACTCTTTTATTACAACAATTTTTACAATTAATCATTGTTTTTTAATTTTTATAATAAAATAAATAGTTTTTATTTTCTATATTTAAAATAATATTATTGTATGTTTATATATTTTTTGTATAAATGTTTAATATAATTTTCTATATTAAATTATTTTTTAAGGGTATTTTATTGATTTGTTTATGAAATAGTGTAGGAATGGTGTAGGAATAATGTAAGAATAGCATATAAATAGAATAGAAATAGTATGAAAATTATAAAAAAGATTAAAAATAGAAATTTTTAAAGGGGTAAATAAAGGGGTAATAATAATTAAAATAATATTATAATTATTGAAAGGGGTTTAATTATAAAAATTATTTAATCACTATTATCAATTTTAAAAATTAACTTAAAGCTAGAGGATATTAGCAGATCCAATATCTTCTTTTACTATGTTAAGCACAGTCTGTGTAATTGTTTTTTCAATACAGCCTGATTTAAGCAATTCTTTAAGGAATTTGTCTAATTCATCGGTATCTTTAAATTTAGCAATTACAATAGCGTCATATTGACCGGTAACGTCATAAAGTCCAACAACATTTTTGTTGTTTGAGATTTCAGCTTCCCAAGTTTCCAATTCTTGACCTTTAACATTAACGCCAATAATGCTTGTAAGCGCATAACCTAATTTTTTATGGTTTAATACAGGTGCGAATTTTTCAATTACACCCGATTTAAGCATTTTATCGATACGATTGTGTACAGTTCCTACAGAAATTCCTAAATCACGTGATATTTGTCTGTATGAAATTCTAACATCATCATTGATGATTTTTAGAATTTTAATATCAGTTTCGTCCAATTTGATTATTTCATCGTTCTTTTTTGCACACATGATTTTCACTTTTTTTATTTTTTCTTGCATTGCAATTTTTAAAGGGGGTTTTAAATCAATTGCAATTCAAGTTTCGTGTTAAATAGTTTATATTAAGTATAACAATATTAAGTTTGTTATAATTTATATATAAAACTTTTCTTATTTTTCTTATTTTTTTCTCATTTTTGATAAATTTAATTATTATTTGATTATTTTATTTGATATGGAATATTTTTAAATTAGATTTTATTTAAAATATTTAAAGTATATTTTACTAATTCTTTGTTCTTAATTTTTAATTTTAGAATGTTTATTTTAATATAATCGCCTAATCTTTAATTAAATCAATTTTAAGCCACTATCCTTATCTAAAATACTTAATTAAGTATAGTTTGCATTTTTCTATTTTGCCAATTCCGTGATTATGTCCATCAATTCCTTATTGCTTGCATTGGTCTTTATACCGAGAGGACTGTAATGGGTTTTCACTGCAATGAACCCTTCTTCCTCAAGCTTGTCGAATACCTTGTCAAACTTAGGGGCGCTGATCTTTAAGGCTCTGCATACTTTGTGGATATCGTAGAATGTGCTTGGTGCATTTGCCTCTACCTTACAGGAATTCAATAGCTTTAAGACATTATCCTTTTGGTTAAGATTCTTTTCCTCAGCTATTTCAATCATTGAATCAATGAACTCCTCATTTTGCACAGGTCCAAGCCACATTGGGCCAGCCACTATCAATTTTCCACCACATTCTGGACAGAATTCTGGAATACTGGATGCAATGCCTTTGTACTCGCTTCTATGAAGGCAATGTTTGCAATGTGCAATATATCCAATGTTTTTCAGTGATTCATCAGTAGCTTTAGAACCTTTCCTTACCTTAAGATAGGTTCTCATGTAATGCTCACTGCTATGTGACATTTTCACTTCAATGTATTTCTGATACTTTGCAAGGGTGAGTGCAGCAAATCCAATGAGAATCCTTATTCCGTTTTCATGGCAATATTCGCTTTTGTATGGCCGTGCATTGTATTTTCTAATGCAAGGCTCTTCATATGTTCCGCAAAGGCAGGAAGTGTCTGTTGCGGTTAAGCATAGGAGTGAGTCCCTTTTTAGATTATAACCTGCAGAGTCTACAAATGGTGAAGGGGTTCCGAATGGATCAATATCAATGACATCAAATCTTCCCATATTGCTTCTAAGTTCATTGTTTGCTTCCTTTTGGTCTATTTCAACTTCAACATCATTTAGTTCTGCATTGATTCTGGTAAATTCATTGGCAAGTGGGCTGATGTCATTTACTGCAACATCTCCAACTCCATCAATTTCCTTTTTATAGCGTATTCCCCTTATTCCACTACCACCAAATAAGTCGCAGATGTTTATTTCCCTATTCACTTCCCTTTGGTAGGCTTGAAGTGCAAGGATGGAATTGTCCCTATTGAATTCCATTCGAGGATTATAAAAAACAGGAGCATCAGAGGAAACCTTATCAAAATCAGGGAATTTGATTTGAACTTTACCCTCTTCGATGATTTTCAATTCATCTTCACTATACTCTTTTATTTCTGTATCATAATTATTTTGAAAATTATTATTTTGATTATTTTCCATAATTTTGCCTTTTTGATTATAATTGGTTTAATAATTCTTTTAATTTATTATTAGATTAATATTTTAATTAATATTTATTTTTCATTTTATTTAAATAAATTAGAATTTTAAGCAAAACCTTTTATTTAATTTAATTAAACATAGGATTTTAAGTAAAACTAATATAAGATTAAGAATAAATAGACTATTATAACTATTTAACTAAACTATTGGAAATTAATATAATTCAATTAGTTAATTTCAATTAGTTAATTTCAATTAGTTAATTTCAATTAGTTAATTTTTATTAGTTAATTTTTTAAATTTATTAAATAATTTATTTTATTCATTTTAGGTGAAAATATGGCAGACATTAAAGTTTCAATAGCTAGTCCTGTTATTGAAGAAGAGGAAATAAATGCAGTAATTGATGTAATGAAATCTGGTATGATTGCACAAGGACCAAAAGTAATTGAGTTTGAAGAAGAATTTGCAAAATATGTGGGGGCAAAGTATGGAATTGCAACCAATTCCGGTACTTCCGCTTTGCATGTAGCTCTTTTAGCAGCTGGAATTGGTGAAGGCGATGAAGTGATTACAACTCCTTTCACATTTGCAGCTACTGGAAACTCCATTTTATACACTGGCGCTCGCCCTGTCTTTGTGGATATAGATTCTGAAACCTTTACAATTGACCCTGCAAAGATTGAAGAAGCAATCACTGACAAGACTAAAGCTATCATGCCTGTTCAATTATATGGACAAGCTGCAGATATGGAACCTATTATGAAAATCGCAAAAGAGCATGACTTGATTGTCATTGAAGATGCAGCACAAGCTCATGGTGCTGAATACAATGGTGAAAAGGTAGGTAACCTTGGAGACATGGCTTGCTTCAGTTTCTATCCTACCAAAAACATGACCACAAGTGAAGGTGGTATGATTACCACAAACAGGAAGGAATTTGCAGAAAATGCAAAAGTCTTCAGAGCGCATGGTTCAGCTACCAAATATCATCATGATGTTTTAGGATATAACTTCAGAATGACTGACATTGCTGCAGCTATTGGTTTAGAGCAACTTAAGAAAATAGACTCATTCAATGAAAAAAGAATTGCAAATGCCAAATGCCTTAATGAAGGTTTAAATGACATTGAAGCAATTGAAACCCCAGTTTTAAAAGATGGTTGCAAGCATGTATACCACCAATACACAATCAAGATTAAAGATGGAAAAAGAGATGAATTGTCTGATTACTTAATTGAAAATGGTATTGGTAATGGAATTTACTATCCAATTCCTCTTTATAATCAAGTTCTTTATAAGGAATTAGGTTACGATCAAGCTCTTCCAGTAACTGATGAGACAGTGGAAGAAGTTTTATCTCTTCCTATTCATGCAAAGCTTACTCAGGAAGACTTAGATTATATTATTAAAACAATTAAAGAATTTTTTAACTAATTTTCTTTGATTAGTTTTTTCTTTTTTATTTTTTATTAATTTTTTATCTTCATATTTCTAATTTTTTTACATTTATTTTCACATTCTATTTTTTACAGATTTCACTTTTTCTTCTAATGTTCTGTTTTCCTTATCTCTCCTATCATCTATTTTTAGAACTGTGTAAACCCTTGGCACTCCCATTTCAAAAATAGATTCCTGGACTTCTGCACATACTTCGTATAGTGCTTTAAGATTGTCTGATTCAATTTGAGTCCCCATAGCGGTTATTTGATATTTCAAGCCACTTTTCTCAATTATTTTAGCTGCTTCTGCAACATATTTGCCAACACTTGACTCGTCAATTCCCATAGGTATAATACATAAATCTGCTGTAATCATAGTTATTATTTTATACTTGTTAGGATATAAATTTATTAAGAAATTCAATTATTAAGATTCAATAAAATAATTATTTAAGTTTTTAAGTGATATCATGAGCATAAAAAAAGAGGAGTTCAATGAAAAAATCTTCACCAGAATCAATGATTTAATCAATGATTATGAATTGATTAAAGAAGGTGAAAAAATAGCTATTGCATTGTCTGGTGGTAAAGACAGTGTCTTGACTCTTCATGCACTTAAAAATTATCAAGATAATTGCGGCTTTGATTTTGAACTTGTAGCCATTTCTGTTGATGAAGGAATAGAAGGCTATCGCCAGCATGGAATCGATGCAGCTGTAAACAATGCAAAACTGTTGAATATTCCTCTTATTCAAAAATCCTTTAAGGATGATGAAGGATTTGCATTGGATGATATTTATTCTTATTTTAAAAGCGCTTGCATTCCATGTGGTGTATTTAGACGTAATATTTTAAATAAAACAGCTTATGAAATTGGAGCAGATAAAATAGCAACTGGACATAATCTTGATGATGAAATCCAATCATTTTTGATGAGTTTTTCAAGAGGGGATACAGTTAAGTTTTCTAAATTCGGTCCAGAGCTTGATCAGATTCATGAAAAGTTAGTTCCAAGAATTAAGCCTTTATGGAACACTCCAGAAAAAGAGGTAGGTATGTGGGCAATCATTAATGGAATTGAAATTCATCTGGCTGAATGTCCTTATTCTAACCTTTCATTAAGGGCTAAGATTAAGGAGTTTTTAAATAATACAGAATCAAAACATCCTGGAACTAAAGAGAATGTTTTGGAATCATTTAAGCAAATCTTGGATGTTGAGAATATCAGAACAGTACTGAATGAATGTGAAAGATGTGGAGAGCCAACATCAGCTAAGATTTGTAAAGCTTGTGAAATCAAGGATATTGTTAATGAAAATCTTAATGAAAAATAAGTTTTATTTTATCACAAACGAACAAAATAAATTTTGTCAAAAAAAAAAAGAAAAAGAAATTAAAAATTAATTTCTTATTATGACAAATGCCATATAGAGTATGAATAAGGCAACTAATATTGCACCTTCTTTTTTATCCACTTCATTTTGACTATAAGCGAATATTGCGCCGATTATTGTAATGACTGTCATTAAAGCAATATCTGTTACCATTTCAGGTGCAATTGGTAATGGCATGATTGCACTGCTTATACCTAAAATGAATAAGATATTAAAGATGTTTGATCCAAGCACATTACCTATTACAATACCATTGTCTCCTTTTTTAAGTGCAGTTACAGATGTAACAAGTTCAGGCAAGGAAGTTCCTATTGCAACAATGGTAAGACCAATAAGCACATCGCTTAATCCGAATGCACTAGCAATGAAACTTGCACCATCTACAACCAAATCAGAACCGATAATGATACCTGCAATACCTATAATGATGTAAATGAATGCTTTTGGCATTGAAAGTTTCACTTCAATCTCTTCTGACATAGCTTCCTTATCTTTTCTTGCTTCCTGTACAAGACGGTAAACATAAGCGACAATGATAATCAAGAGGATTATACCACAGAGTCTGCTTAGTTGTCCAAATAGGACGGCTATTACAAGTAAACCAATTGTGGAAATCACTAAAAATGGCAAATCCCTTTTAATTAGAATTTTATCCACAGTCAAGGTTCCAAGCAATGCAGAAATTCCCACTACTGCTAAAATATTGAAGATGTTACTACCTACGACGTTACCTAAGGATATTGCATTGGTTCCAGCAAATGCTGAAGTAATTGAAACTGCAGCTTCGGGAGCACTTGTACCAAATGCCACGATTGTCAAACCTACGATAATGGTAGGAATCTTTAAGTTATATGCAACGTTACTTGCACCATCTACAAATACATCTGCACCTTTTATTAAAAGCACAAATCCTATGATGAGTAAAATTAATTGAATTATTAGTTCCATCAGTTATTCTCCCAGTCCTCTTTACTTTCCAAATCTAATCTATTTGCATCCTCTTCGTTGACTGTTACCAAGATCTTATCAATATGGTTTGCATCCATATCCACTATCTCAAAGGTAAATTTGCCTTCATGGAATATCTCACCGGTATATGGGATTTTACCTGCATGTGAAAGGATAAATCCTGCAATGGTTGTATATCCATCTTCAACTTCGTTAGGCATTTCCTTTTCAATTTCAAATAAGTCTTTAAAGTCTTCAATAGAGAATCTGCCGTCAATTAACCATGAATTGTCTTTTCTTTCAACTGCTTTAGGATCATCTTCCTCATCAATACCTGGAATGTCTCCTACGATTCCTTCAAGAAGGTCGTTTAAGGTAATCAATCCTACAACACTTCCGAATTCATCCACAACAAGTACCATATGGACATATTCCCTGTTTTCCTTAAACTCTTGAAGCAAATCCATTGCAAGCATATTTTCTGGAACAACCAATGGAGATTTAATGGTTTTCTCAATATTTGCTTCTTTACCTGAGAAGATTTCACTTAATAGGTCTTTTGCTTGAACAACACCGATGAAATTATCTAGCTCTCCTTCAGCTACAGGGAAAATGGATCTTTTACTGTTAATGATTTTTTCCTTGTTTTCTTCCAAATCATCTTCCAAGTCTATCCAGATGATTTCACTTCTTGGAGTCATTATCATATCTACTTTTTGGTCATCTAAACGGAACACCCTTTTAATGATGTCTTCTTCCTCTTCAGCGATAGTTCCGTCTTCAATACCTTCTTCAATAAGTAGCTTGACTTCCTCTTCAGTTACAATATCCTCTTTTGGTTTTGAACCAACAATTCTTAAGGCAAGGTTGGTTGAACTGTCAAGCAATCTGACAACTGGCTTGCAAATCCATGAGCTAACTTGCATGAATTTTGCGGTTTGCAATGAATATCCTTCGGGGTCATTCAATGCCATTCTTTTAGGTACAATTTCACCAATCAGGATTGTGAAGTATGTAGTTACAAGAATAACAAATATGAAGCTTAATTGGTAACTGTAAGGGATGTATGGGCTTAAAAAATTACCCATAGGTTCAGAAAAAGTATTTCCACCAATTGCCCCTGTGATAATTGCAGTAAATGTTATACCAATTTGTACAGTTGATAAGAAGTCACTGACATTATCCATAAAGTCTAAAACAAGTAATGCTCTTTTATTCCCTTCATCTGCGATTTTTTGCATCCTAATTCTTCTTGTGGATACAACAGCAATTTCTGCAAGGGAGAAAAGTCCATTAAGCACAATTAAAATTATTATTACTAAAATTTCAATTCCTATAATTATCGAGTCCATTTCCATTAAGTCCTTAAACAATTTATAATTTTAAATTTTTTTATTAAAAATAATTTTTTTCTTTATATATTGTATTTTATTTATATTTATATAAAGATTTTTTTTATAAGTAATATGATATTTATTAATTCTATTTATAAATTTAATGTTTTTTTAAGCATTTGAATTGCAAATTTCTTATAATTTATTAATCTTTTTGTTATATTTTACATGATCTTGATGATATTCAAGAAGTTTTAAAATTATGATGTAAATGAAATTTGATTATAACTCTTTCATTTTCCTATCAATTTGATTGAGAAACTTGTTCTGTTTAAATTCCTCTGCAGTGCTGAACATTGACCCTCCATAGATTTCCTCTTGCATCTTTTGAACGGCATATGTTGCATCTTCTGCAGTTTCCACCCTTTGAAGGATTCTGCGACTTTTCACCTTGATGGTTTTTCCACAAGTGCATTTTCTTGTAGCAACACCTTTTTTAGCATATAAAACCCTTCCACAGTCGCATCTGAATATCAAATACATATTTTTAACCTCCAAAAATCTTCATGAATAGTGGAATAAACACTTGTGAAGGCAAGATTACTAGAGTGGCAATGCTCACTCCAAGGTTTGTTCCAACTACCACAAGCAAGATTCTAATGATATTGTTATTCCATAAGTCTCTAAAGCTTTCTATTTTACCTAAATTGTTAATGTCCTGTTTTCTCACTCTTCTGAATTTAGCTTCTGCAAGTCCTGAGAACCATCCTGCAGCAAGCAATGGGTGAATGATGGTAAGGGGAGCAACTAATCCTCCAATGATTGCAGATTGGATTTTAGACCCAGAGACAATTGAACCTATAAAACCCATAATCATGCTGATTACAACAAATTGTACAATATCTCCTTCTATATGGATTCCATTCATCCAAGCAAGAAAAAATATCACGACAAATGAAATAGGGATTAAAGCCAAAATGATTTTTAGCCAAGGGATTCCACCTTTCTTATCCATATCATTTAACTCTCTGTAGCTTGGAAGTGTTTCAGGATTGTCAAGATAATTGATTATTCCTTCCCTATGGCCTGCACCTACAACAGCTATCACTTTATCTTCAGGTATTCCCAATATTCCTTTTGCAAGGTATGCATCCCTTTCCTTAACAAGTGCAGTATATGCTCCAGGTGAGATTTCCTTAAAGTATTCCATAGCTTGATCGATGTTGGATTGTTCTTTAAGCTCTTCAATGTTCAATTCCTCTTCATCTGAAGAGAACACTGAAGCGACAATTCCATATAGGAATTTAAGTTTTTCCCAAGTGCTCATACTGTTCAATACCCTTTGCAATGTGATGTTAATGTCTCTGTCGATGAGTGCAAGTCTACATCCGATTTCCTCAGAGGCTTCAACTGCAGCAATCATTTCAGACCCGGGCTTGATATCTACATCTTCACCGATCTTATTTTGCATATATGAAAGAATTGTTGTAACTAGGAAAACCCCTACCTTGTTTTCCTTAATGATTTTAGTAATATGAATTGAGTCATCTTCAACGATACCGTTTCTCTCATTCATTAATCTTTGGTATCGTCCCCTATCCAATTCAATAGCCACTACATCAGGTAGGTCTTCTAAAATAGCTGCCCTTACTTCATCAGCACTATTTTGAGACACATGTGCAGTTCCTATAATTTTTAAACATTCTCTTATCATCAGATATCCTTCTTAAAATGTTCTTTCTATTGTAAATTTTATTTAAAATCTATTAAAACTTTATTTAAAATCTATTAAAACTTTATTTAAAATCTATTAAAACTTTATTTAAAA